>CAZHQP010000059.1:0-11467 GCA_964534735.1 uncultured Roseivirgaceae bacterium | reverse complement strand
ATCAGAACGAAGCTAAGTTTGACGATACAGAAATTGAAGATGACACCCAATGGGCGGTGGCGGTTGCTGATATGGGCATGGCTGAAGTTGAAATTTCCAAGCTTGCGCTTGAACGCGCTTCCACACCTGCCGTTAAACAATTTGCTCAGAGTATGGTAGACGAGCACACCAAAGCAAATGAAGAGCTCAAGGCACTGGCGGGTCAGAAAAATATTTCGCTACCCGCTGCATTGAGCGACAAGAGCCAGAAAAAGTATAATGACTTGTTGGATAAGACAGGAAAGGACTTTGAAGATGCATATACAGATTGTATGGTAAAAGATCACAAAGATGCAGTTGATAAATTCAAAAAGGAGGCTGAAAAAGGTGAAGATGCAGATTTAAAATCGTGGGCAGCAGGTAAAGTTGCAACACTTGAGCATCATCTGGAAATGGCGAAAGCCACAGAAAAAACTGTAGATGAGATTAAGTAAGTAAGTAAGTAAGTAAGTAAGTACTTAGTATCATTTACTAAATAGCCCGGGGCGAGAGCCTTGGGTTATTTTTTTAATTGAACTTTAATGTTGAAAAAACAGTAGTTTGATAGAGGTTAGCTTAATTCGCAATTCAGGCTATCTCTCTTTCTATGAAAAAAATGTGTCTGCTGCCATTAATCTTTATTTCAGTTTATTCGAACGCGCAGCAAGTTCAAAATGAAAAGCATGTAGTACTGGTCAGTATTGACGGGTTTCGTCCGGAATTCTATCTGGATTCACTTTGGAATGCACCCACGTTACATCGTTTGGTAAAGCAGGGTGTTTATGCGGAAGGCGTTAAACCGGTGTACCCGAGTGTTACGTATCCCAATCATATTAGTATGATTACAGGAATGCTTCCCAGTAAGCATGGAATTTATTACAACAGACCAGCTAACGGTAAAGCTCGTGTTTGGAATACTTCAATGATAAAAACACCCACCGTATTTGATGCTGTTAATCAGGCAGGTCTTTCATCGTCTGCATTATTTTGGCCTGTAATGAACGAGTCTTCAATTCAGTACAATGTTCCCTTAGCACGCGGAAATATAAAGGGAACATCATCCGATTTTATGAACCGAATAGCTTCTCCCGGTCTTTGGAAGGATTTGGAGCAGAATGCCATCGGTAAAATTTCTGTGAATGAGATCAGGAATGACAAGAATACAGGTAAAATGGCTGCCTATATTCTTCAAACATATAAGCCTGCTCTTACAGCAGTACACTTTATCGGCCTGGATCATGCGCAGCACAAAGTGGGTATAAAAAATCAAACAGTTGCAGATGCGTTACTCGTAATTGATAAAGCAATCGAACAAATCATTCTGGCCATTGATATAGCCGGAATGACATCAAACACCACACTGCTCATTGTAGGCGATCACGGCTTTTGTGATGTGCATTCTTCACTTTCTCCCAATGTATGGCTAAAAAATAAAAATGTTTTCAAAAGCAGTACCCGATGGAAAGCCCGGTTTTACACATCTAACGGAGCAGCATTACTTTATTTAAAAGATCCGGATGATGAACGGACATTACGGAAGGTGAGACGGTTACTGGATAATCTTCCGGATCATGAAAAAGAATTTTTTAGAATTATTGAGCGTGATGAACTTCAAAGAATCGGAGCAGACCCAGATGCTATGCTTGCCCTTAATCCAATACCAGGTATAATTTTCAGACAAACGGGTTCTGGAAAGCTCCTCAAGCAGGCTACTGGTGGAGCGCACGGTTACTTTGCTGATTTTCCTGATATTATGACAGGCTTTATTGGATGGGGTAATGGGCTAAATCCTGGAACGATAATTCCTCAAATGAATATGACTGACATTGCTCCAATTATCACCCGATTACTAGACATCAATTTTAATTCAGAAGACGGTGTGATAATCGAAGATATGTTTATCAAGTATTAAAGCGACCGCCAGCGACCATAAAGTTTCGATTGCGTACGCTGACGGGTAAATCTTGCTAAAATACAACCTAAAATGGGGTATTTTGAATTGGCATATCTATTGGAAAGGGAGTGTTTACCTAATCCCCGCATGCATGTTTAAAAATTATCTTCTGACAGCAATTCGCAACCTCAAGCGCAACAAACTTCATTCGTTCATTAACATTTTCGGGCTCGCCATTGGCATGACCTGCTGTATACTGATCATCCTCTTCATTCAGTTTGAACTCGGATATGACCGTCAGAATAAGAACGCTTCGCGCGTCTACCGCATGGCGATTGATCTGGAAGCGAATAATTGGGCAATCTCTGCTTTTCCAATAGGCGCATTGTTAAAAGACAATTTTCCGGAGGTGGAAACGTATACCCGGATAAAACCAATCGAAACATTTATTCAGAATTCAACTAATCTTGTTAAGCATAAAGAGAAAGTATTTTTTGCTGACAGTACCGTGTTTGATGTGCTGGATATCAAAATGCTTAAAGGAAATCCGGTTAATGCGCTGGCAAAAATCAATTCGGTTGTATTGACAGAGGAACGTGCCAGGGCATACTTTGGAGATGAAGACCCGATCGGCAAAACGTTAACCCGCGTTGATAATAAAACTGAATTTGTGGTTACGGGGATTTTTGAGCCTTTGCCATCGAATTCACATGTTCATATGAATATCATGGTGTCTTCGGAAAACTTTCCTGTAATGCGTGCCAATGCGGAAGGTGCGTGGAACTACCTGACCAATCATTATACATACCTCGTTTTACCGGAAAATTTTGATTATGTAACATTCGAGAAAACAATTTCCAGGTTCCTGGATAAGTATCAGGAAACACCTCCGGATGAACGGGGCAGTGTGCTTCGGCTTCAACCGCTTACATCCATTCATCTTCAATCTAACAGGGGGTTGGAGGTCGAAGCTAACGGAAACATAAATACCGTTTACATTCTTTCTGCGATCGCGTTCTTCATCCTCGTTATTGCCTGTATCAATTTTATGAACCTGACAACTGCGCAATCCTTAAAGCGTGCGCGTGAAGTGGGTGTGCGTAAAGCTGTGGGTAGTAAAAAGTCTGCACTGGTTTTTCAGTTTTTGAGTGAATCGGTGATGATCAGCATAATTGCCTTAATCTTTGCTACAGCGTTACTGAACGCGGTTGTTCCAAAATTTAATGAGCTTTCCGGGAAGTATATCATTTTAAATCCGCTGCAGAATGTAACAGTAGTTCTCGCCTTCATCGGTATAACCATAATTGTAGGATTAGTTGCCGGACTTTATCCTGCGTTTTTTCTTTCGAGATTCAATCCGTCTGCTGTTTTGAAAGGTAATTTTTCAGCAAATATAAGCGGTCAGAACCTGAGAAAGGGTCTGGTTATCTTTCAATTCGCCATTGCTTTTATCATTATGGTAGGCACATACATTGTGCATGATCAACTGGAATACATGCGCAGTAAAGACATGGGCTTTGATCGTGAGCAAACCCTCATTGCAAAAATGCCAAATGACAGCGTTGGGAGCGAAGCAATCAAGAATGAGATGAAGCGACTTTCATCGGTTAAAAATGTAACCCAGTTTATTGAGATTCCAGGGAAAATGGTTCGCACAACCGGAATCTGGTATGAAGGTGTTAAAGACGATAAGGCTGAAAATCTCTATATCTTCAGCGGAGATGTTGATCTCGTTGAGACAATGGGTATGAAAATGAAATCCGGGTCATACTTTCATCCGGACACAAAACAGTTCGGAAAAGAGTTTGTTATCAACGAAACAGCAGTAAAGCATTTCGGCTGGAAACCGGAAGAAACCATAGGAAAGCTTATAAATTTTGGAGAACGGGGAACAGAGCCGGGTAAAGTAATTGGTATTATTGAAGACTTTCACTTTAAGGATCTTCACGAAACGATTGATCCGCTGGTAATGTATTTGGAGCCGCAATATGAAGGCACGTTTATGGCGATGAAACTGAAGCCGGGAAATATTACTCAATCTGTTGCAGAAGTACAGACAGTATGGAAACAGTTTCTGCCGGAAAAGGAGTTTGAATACCAGTTCCTGGATGAATCATTTAACAGTCTGTTCGATCAGGAAAAACGATTAAGCACTTTATTTACTATTTTCTCAGGATTAGCCATTATGATCTCCTGTCTTGGTCTTTTCGGACTGGCATCCTTTACGATGGAGCAAAACCGCAAGTCTGTGGCCATCCGAAAGGTGATGGGTGCATCTGTATCCAGCATTATGTATATGATGTCGAAAGATTTTTTGAAGCTTGTGTTGATTGGGATGCTTGTAGCAAGCCCGGTGGCTTATTATGCCATGAATAAATGGCTCCAGGGATTTGCGTACAGCGTTGGCTTCGGCTGGCTTGTGTTTTTGTATGCGGCAATTGTAGCGGTATTTGTTGCGTTTGCAACGGTGAGTTACCATTCGCTCAAAGCAGCTACGACAAACCCGGTAAATTCACTGAAAGAGTAGAAACAATGGCATGTTATGTAAAGCAAGCTTCAAGGCTTACTTTATTTACCAGTATACTCTATTTTCAAAATATTTTTGCGCACTTTCGTTAGCGCTAAACACTAATCTATGCTCGGATTATTCCTTATCTATTTTGTTGGAAAAGCATTCTACAATCTCGCTCATGAGTATGATAAGAGCCGCTGGGGCTTCGCAATTGCAGGTGTTGTATCTTACTATGGAGGTATTTTTCTCTCAGTCGTGATTATTGCCACAATTGTTGAAATGAACAGTCCGGGATATATTACGGAGAGCAATGATATGTTATTTAGTCTGCTCGGCATTCCTTTCGGGATTCTTGCTTGCTGGAGTTTTTACACAATTCTCAAAAACAACTGGAGCAAACGCCCGACTACCCAACCCAATACATTGGATGGAGGCATGATCAATAGTTCTGATCAGAACGTCAATAATCCGTAATATTTTATTGTTCTTCCAGGTAGCGCTTGGCCTGCATGGTATAAAGCTCGGCATACTTTTGATTAAGCTGCATCAACGCTTTGTGCGAGCCTTGCTCGATTATCTTACCATGTTCGAGCATCAGGATTTTATCGGCATTCTTCACCGTGCTGAAGCGGTGCGTAATTAAGATCACCGTTTTCCCTTGCATGTTTTGCTCAAGCGAGGTAAAGATTTTCTCTTCGGTTACTGCATCAATGGAAGCCGTAGGCTCATCCAAAATGGTGATGGCTGCATTTCGGTAAAACATCCGCGCAACGGCCAAACGCTGATGCTGACCTTTTGAAAGATCGATGCCGTTTTTAAAGTCCTTCCAGATCAACTGATTGTAATTGGTGATGAACTCATCTGCTCCGGAGAACTTGGCTGCTTCCTCAATTTTTTTATCATCGGGCACCTCTGAAATTCTGCCTACGCCAATTGATTCGCGAATCGTTAAGTTATAGATTGGGAAATCCTGGAACAAAATTCCAATCGCTTGTTGCCAGTCATCGAGATGAATATCCCGCAGATCTATACCATTAACCAGAATTGCTCCATCGGTAGGATCGTAAACTCTGCATAACAATTTAATAAGTGTTGTTTTACCCGCGCCATTAACGCCAACAATAGCAATCTTTTCACCCGGATTAATTGTGAACGAAAGATTTTCCAGAACATACGGATTCAGTGTATTATCTCCCGGATACCGGAACGAAACATTTTTAAACTCTACCAATGGTGGTTTATCAAACCTGATTCGGGTTGCATGTTCATTGGAATCAATTTTCGGTTTGAGATCAAAAAGCTCAAACCAGCGCGCAGCATAGCGCGCGGCCTCTTCGGTAAATGATATGGATTCTATATATCCGTTAACCGTTTGATAAAATCGGGTATACGTATTGAATGCGAGCAGCAATCCGCCAACCGCGATGGTACCATAAAGTGATTGATAAGTCATAAGACCAATCGCAGCAAACAGAAAGATGAGATACCACAGGCTAAGAAATCCGTATGAAACTGCCTTCCGTCTTTCAGCCTCAATTATCTTCTCATTAAAAGAAATTTTCTTCTCACGGACTTGTTCTTTCAGCCAATGCTTAAGCTTAAGCAAAATAACATCTACTGCTTTTTGTAACTGCTCAAAGTGAGATATGCGATTACCGATCATCCGGTGATCATCGATAGATAAGTGCCTGACCCGGAAAACTTCCATGCTGTATTTCTTGTAGAAGAAATAAACCGGTCCGGCAGCAAGAAGGGCAAACAGTACTAACCAGGGACTTAACGACCATAAGATGAGCATGGAAGTTATGATTCCCGCAAAATTGGTTGCTGAGTTAAAAATGAAGTCCTGAACATTCAGAATGCTTCCAGAGCCCCATTCCTGGGCGCTGCGTAATAAAGTTTGATAGGTGTTACTTTCAATAGTACCGATGTCCAGCGCGCCTTGCTTTTCGATCTTGTACATCTCGAGTTGAACGCCCTGTTGCATACGAAACTTCATGCGGTAGTACGAAGCGATATTCCCGGCAATGCTGGGCAGAAGGAAGGAGAAACCGAGGATAATGGCAGGTCGGATCAATGTATCGTAGGCCGCAACTCCTTGTTTAATTGCAATAATGCAATCCACAATTGAAGAGAAGCTGGCAAACTGAACGTATACAATTGAGCCGAGAAAAATATTGAATACAATCAGCAGCAGGAATAATTTCCGGTTTGTTTGCCAGGCAAAGGCAATCGATTTAAAAACAATATTAAACATACCTGTGATCAACAATTGCCCGTATGAAGTAGTTCACACCAGCTGGTTTACCCAATGTAAAAAAATTAACATCCAAAATTGTTATCTTTTTATAGATTGCAGCTGTAACAGCAACCGATGCCCCTGTTAAAAGTCTCGAACGTTACCCGGAAAATAGAAGACACAACTGCGGTTAATGCAGTTAGTTTCTCACAGAATAAGCTCGAACGCATAGCTATTGCGGGTGAAACCGGATCAGGCAAAAGTACCCTGCTGAAAATGATTGCCGGACTAATCCAGCCGGATAGTGGCACAATCGTATTTGAGAGCAGCCGCATTGCCGGCCCGGAGGAAAGACTGGTTGCCGGCCATCCTGATATCGCATATTTGTCGCAGCATTTTGAGCTGCAAAAATTTCTGCGGGTCGAGCAAGTTTTGGAGTATGCGAATAAGCTTACGAATGATGAAGCCCACACGCTATTTCAAATCTGCCGGATTGATCATCTGTTAACACGCAGAACAGATGAGCTTTCAGGTGGAGAGAAGCAGCGCATTGCAATTGCCAGACTGCTGATCTCAGCACCTAAGCTGTTGTTGTTGGATGAGCCTTTCTCAAACCTTGACATGACTCAGCGCAACACATTAAAGTCTGTACTGGAAGATATCTGTAAAGGCTTAAAGATCACATGCATTCTGGTTTCTCACGATCCGCAGGACGTTTTAACCTGGGCCGACAAGGTGCTGATCATGAAGGATGGGAAGATTGTTCAGAAGGGGGTTCCGGAAGCTGTTTACAAGCTGCCCGTGAATGAATATACTGCGGGTTTGTTCGGGAAATTTTCAACGGTTAATGTTCAGGAAACTTCGCTTCCGATTCCGGGACGGGGCGCGATCAGACAAAAGCAATTGTACCTGAGGCCTGAGAATCTTCAGCTTGTTAACCGAAACGCTAAATCGGTTAAAGGGAAAGTGACACAAGTTCATTTCACCGGAAGTTCATATGAACTTGAAGTGTTTACAGCCGATGAAGCGTTAATCGTTCAAACGGAAAAGAGCAGGTTCAAGCCGGGCGATACGGTGTATATTTCGCTTTCTCCTGCGTATATTGCATTGCTGAAAAAATCAAAATAAACTTATGCGGATACTTGTTTGTGATGATGATGACATGGTGATTAAAGTGGTGCAGATCGCGTTAAAAGATAAGAATGTTGACCTTACCATTGCCCGTGACGGCCAGCAGGGTATTGATCGCCTGGAGAAAGGCGAGCAATTCGACCTGATCATTACAGATCTTCACATGCCGCACAAAAATGGTGATGATATTCTAAAGCTTGTTCGGGAAGAGATGAAAAGCACAACTCCCATTGTGATGTTCTCATCGGATGGAGAAGAAGAGGTGATTGCACTCGCGCTCAAACTTGGCATCAACGATTTTATTGTAAAGCCAATCACAGTGGATAAATTTTTGAAGAAAATCAAAAAATATCTCCCTTAATTTCCGGTTGTTAGTTTAATGGCAAAACCGTAATCGAACGGGTTCGAATCCCGCCTACACTACCAGGTAGTTTATGCTGGCTAAAACCGGTTATGAAACATTGTTCGAATCAATGTACAGCCGCATATCAGATTCCTCCCGTAGATATCAGCAATTGAATAACTAATACAAAGATTGATACAATAGCCATCAGGCTGATGATCAAAAATGCAATTCCTTTTCCGTTCAACTCCGAAGAAGGTGTGGGCGCCTGAAGAAGCTCAAAAATCCTGAACAATGTTTTAGTAGCGCGCCAGGAGAATACAATAAACAACAAACCGGTTAAAATTATCCCGCCAACACGGCCACTGCTAATATCCTGACTGACCAACCAGGCCATTAATAAAGACACAACCCCCGAAATTCCGCCTGACGCCAGAGCGGTTTTTGCTTTCATGCCGATGAATATCACGGAAATAATTCCGCAGAGAATTAAAAATACACCATAGAAGGTGAGGAGAGTTGTATGAAGTTCCATCGATATTGCTGATTGATTCTGCAAGATAGAACTTAAGAGCATTAATATATGTAGTCATGAGAAAATTTCCCTTTCTTACTGTACCACAGACGCTGACAGTACTTCGGGTAACCACAGCGCTCATCTTTGTCGCACATGCAGTTGTACGGATAACCGATTCAACGATTGAACAATTTGGTAATTTTCTCAATGACCGGGGCTTTGTGATCGGAACTCTAATTGTCTGGATACTCACTGCATTTGAAATTATTGGCGGCTTGTTAATGGCATTGGGAATTTTTACACGCTGGCTGGCATTGGGTTTTATCATGATAATCACAATTGGAATCATCATTATTCATGCGGCCAATGGCTGGTTTGTAGGCGAGCATGGAACTGGTGGAATGGAATACAGTGTATTGCTAATAGTTGCATTGCTCGTTATCGCTGCAGCAGCTAAGAAATAGCTTACTTCTTCTTGCTCTTTTTCTTATTCACAATTGCACCGTTATCATCGTCACCGGCTGTAGATACCGCTCCTTCAGTGGGTATAATTTCCTTACCATACCGTTTGGCATAAACCTGAGTAAACTCCGCTCCGAAAAGCAAAATCAATCCGGCATACGATACCCAAAGCATGATCAGGATAATTGTTCCTGCAGCCCCATACGTTGACCCCGGATCGCTTGTTCCGAAATATAGGCCTAATGCAAACTTTGCAACTGTAAAGAGGATCGCGGTTAAAAATGCACCCGGCCATACATCTCTCCATCGGATTTGTGCATCGGGCAGGAATTTATACATGGCCGCGAACAATACCGTGATCACCGTTAGTGAAAGAACAATATCCGCAACCTTGAACAAAATGTTCAGGGAATCGGATAGATGAATAGCAACCCAATCGCTGAACGCGCTTAACCCGGCAGACAATGCGAGTGATACCAGTAATAGAAAACCAACTGCGAGGATCAATCCAAAAGAAAATACCCGGTCACGAATCAGCTTTAATATCATCTGCTTCGGCTTGGGCTTTACTTCCCACATTTTATTTAAGATCTGCTGTAACTGATAGAAAACCCCGGTAGCACCAAATATAAGTGTAGCTATTCCTAGAATGGTCGCGAGGGTGCTTGCCTTTGATTCGCTTGCCTTACTGATAATAGCCTCAACATCACCCGCTGTATCACCGCCAATCATCCCCTGAATCTGCTCTGTTAACCGGGAGGTTATCTCGCCTTTATCGTAAAAATATCCGGCTATGTTAATAATGATTACCATTAATCCCGGTAAGGAAAATATGGTATAGTATGCAATGATAACACTGTTGTTAAACGGCTCCCGTTCATTCCATTTGATGAACGTTTCTTTTAACATCGCACCAAAATTTTTTAAGATTCCAATAATCGTCCACTTCTTTTTTAATCGCATAACCGGTTCGTATAGCCTTACTTCCAGCCTATAAAAATTGTACCATATCCGTTAACAGGAATATGGATCAGGAGAACCCTTTTATGTAGAGTATTCTCCACATTTAGTATGCGCCTTGCTAATTAAATGGGTGTGGAGATTTATAAAGGGATGTATTACAATCGATGGAAACTTGCATTTTTTTATGGTATATGTATTGCAAACTCTTGCGTGACCTCAGTAGTGAGCAGGCTTATACAGACAAAATGAAAAATATTTTTTTAGGGATGCTGGTTATTCTTTCAACACCAGCAGTGTTTGCACAACGGATTGAAAACGCTTCTTCCTACAGGAACATAGGCTCAGAGCGATATTTCAGACTGAATTATGAGAACGATTTCTTTGCCATGTCTGATGAATATTACACGCAAGGAGTTAATGTTGAGGTAGTTGCTCCTGCATTCAGGGAATTTCCGATTACAAAACTATTATATCAGAATAAACACCTGCCCATGCGGGCGGGCATCGCTATTGAACACCAGGGATTTACGCCTTCCAACATCCTGACAGGAGAGGTTCTTCAGGGTGACCGACCTTATTCTTCCAGCCTGATGCTTAAAACTTTTTCCATTATCAGTAATCCATACACCAATCATCGAATAGTTACACAATTGAGCCTTGGAGTGATCGGTCCATGGGCTATGGGCAAGGAAATTCAGGTCGCATTGCATGAAAAAATAAATCCGGATAAAGTGCCTATCGGCTGGAAAAATCAGGTCCATAATGATGTAATAGTAAACTACCAGGTTGATTATGAGCAAGGCGTTTTTGTAAAAAGGAATCTGATTGTGTCAGCAAAGGGTGGGGCGCGTGCCGGAACGTACAATACGCGGCTAAGTTCCAGTATTACAACTATGGCAGGCTTGCTTGATAATCCATTCAAGTTTGTTAATAATCGCGAAAAGAATTTTCAGGTATACCTGTATGCAGAACCCCAGGTACATCTTATCGTGTATGATGCGACCCTGCAAGGCGGATTATTTAATGACCGGAATCCATACACGCTTGATCGGGATGAGATCTCAAGATTAGTTTTTCAGCAGAATGCCGGATTGGTAATTAAAGTCAAAGGATTTGCACTTGAATATTCTCAGACGCTGATGACGAAGGAATTCAAGACCGGTACTACACATAGTTGGGGAAGTATACGCGCAGCATTAAGCTTCTGATCAGATAAGATTCTTTAATATAGCATGCTGGCCTGCGAGGTAGGTCTTGGCATCTAAAAGTTGACCATTTAAGATTTTTTCCTTGAAAATTTCAGGGGTAATTTCTATTAATTCAATGGATTCATTCT
This sequence comes from uncultured Roseivirgaceae bacterium, assembly GCA_964534735.1. GTDB lineage: Bacteria > Bacteroidota > Bacteroidia > Cytophagales > Cyclobacteriaceae > UBA2336. Next base: position 52 of record CAZHQP010000059.1, on the reverse strand, counting down.
CAGTTTCAAGCCCACCACCTTTACTTTTCTTATCTTCATTTGTTACAAGTGC
>CAZHQP010000058.1:0-11563 GCA_964534735.1 uncultured Roseivirgaceae bacterium | reverse complement strand
GTGGTAGAATTTTCGTTTTGGGAATTGCGTATGAGTTCCAAATGACCCTCGTGAAGGGCTCCCATAGTGGCTACAAACCCGATGGTTCGGCCACTCTTTCGGGTTGAAACTAAAAATGCCTTTAAAGGGCCGATTTCCTTGAAAATCTGCATGTTGTGATGCCCTTAAAAAAGGCTGGTAAAGGTAGGGTTATTGTGGAAAGAAGTTGAATAAGGGGGGTAAATTTTGTACTTTTGTGGCTCGTTTCGCGTTCAAATCATTAATCCAAGAACTATGTCAAAACTCAGAATTCTCTATGTTGCCAGTGAGATAAATCCTTTCCTGCAGACCTCTGAAGTTGCCGATTTTGTGCGCAAACTTCCGCAAGCCATGCAGGAGAAAGGAATGGAGATCAGGATTCTGGTGCCCCGTTTTGGAATTATCAATGAAAGAAAGAACAGGCTCCACGAAGTGGTGCGCCTGTCAGGTATTAACATCGCTGTGGGCGATGAGGAAAAACCGCTGACAATTAAGGTAGCGTCTATCCCGAATGCCAAGTTACAAGTCTATTTTATCGATAACGAAGACTATTTTCACCGCAAGTCCGTTTTCACTGATAAGGAAAACAAGTTTTATGCAGACAATGACGAGCGGGCTATTTTCTTCTGTAAAGGTGCTATTGAAACTGTTCGCAAGCTCGGATGGGCTCCGGATGTGGTCCATTGCAACGACTGGATTACCAGTTTTATCCCGTTGTACCTGAAAACCACCTACAAAAACGATCCGCTGTTCAAAAACACAAAAACTGTTTTCACAATTTATAATAACAGCTTCAACTTTAAGTTTAAAGACGACATCATGACGAAAGTAAAGATGATCGACATTGAAGACAAGATGCTTGGCAATCTCAAAACAGCTGATTATGAAGGGTTCATTAAAATGGGCGTTGAGTTTTCAGATGCTGTGATCACGGCTGGCGAAAACAAAAAGCTGGGTGACATCTTCAAGAAAATGAAAGAAAAGAAAGTTGAATCGATCGATAAAGACGCTGACTATACTGACTCTTACTATAAACTATATAATGAACTTGTGGGCTAAACGCACCGGACAGCTGCTCTTAGGGGCTGTCCTTTTTTTTTTAGTGTCGTGTGAAGACGACTCATTTCTTTTAGGTTTCAAGGGTAACACAAAATTTCAGGGGCGGTATCAGGAAATTCCGTGGAACAGCACGAACAGCTCCATGCTGCTGCTGGATTCAATAGCAACCGATCAGTACGACATCAGTACACGTGATTTCACCGCGTACCGGTTTTTACTCGGAGAAGTTAACGATCCTGTTTTTGGTGTTGTACGAAGTGAAGTATTTGCCCAGTTCCAACCTGATAATGCGCCAGATTCTCCACCTTATTTCAACTCAGATCGGGCCATCCTTACATACGATTCTACAACGGTTCAGCTTTTGATGGATACCTATACCTACGGGCCTGAGGTTAATTTCAATGAGAAAGTAACCGTTTATGAATTAGCTCCTAAGGATTCACTCAGTTTCTTTGTCAGATATTTCAGCAACACACCGCACGAATATAATCCAATACCGGTAGGGGAACTCACTTTTAAGAGTAGCTGGCTCGCCTACAAGAATGAAGTTGGAAATAAAAGTTTTTACCTGCGCGGCAGGCTGGATGATGAATACGGGTTCCGGATTTTTGCATATGCCGGATCAAAGGGAGATACTGCCCTGGTTGGAGATAACTTACAAGGCTTCAGAGACCAGTTTTTTGGGCTAGCCTTTATTCCTACACAATCTAATCGAATTGTTGGTTATAGTACATCGTTGCTGAGCAGGCTAACACTTCACTATCACTCTGCTGCCAAAGATTCGATCACGACTGATTTTTATTTTTATCCGTATCCATACGTCAGTGCTAACTCATTTAGCAATATCCATACTAACCGCATCGGTGACCTGGCAGCCCTAACCACCCCAAATGAACCTTATAATGTTTCCGGACAACGTTATATTCAGGATGGGTCTGTTGTTGTTCCCAATTTTGAGTTGGGTGACTACTACAGCTTTATCGATACACTTCAGGATATTGTTATTAACTCTGCTGAGATCTCTATCGGTGTGGAAACCCCACCAGCCGGAATGGCGCCTCCACCGAGCCTTTACGTAGTATTGATGAAAAAAACCCCGGATAACAAAGTTCTTCCGCTGGATACTGTAGATACTAAAACAACCGGTTTTGACTGGATCCTGTCTAATACAAATGTGTTTACAGACCTTAAAAATTATTCTGTTTCCTCTGAGCTTTCAAGTCTCCAGCCGCTTGTACTGACCTACGATAAAAATTCACAGCGTTATTACGGCTATGCAACTATGTTCTTCCAAACGTTGTTTAACAGCAAAGATGACGTTGAACGCAGACTGGAAAGCCTTTCTTTATTCCCGGTTACGGCTCCTACGCAGCGGGCTGTTTCTTCCATTCGCAAGGTTAGTGTACTGCGCGGAGGGATGGGAAATACCGTTGACAGGGCTGTTTTAAAAAGCAACGACATGAAGCTTAAGATATATTATACAAAACCTAATTTGCCTAACCTCGATTAACTTATGTGCGGAATAGTCGGTTATGTTGGCCATCGCGATGCCCAACAGGTTATCATTAAAGGTCTTAAACGACTTGAATACCGCGGTTACGACAGCGCAGGTATTGCCTTGTTGAATAAAGGACTGAACATTTACAAAAAGAAGGGCAAGGTAATTGAGCTGGAAGAATATCTGAACGGTAAAGATCTGACCAGTACCATTGGTATTGGTCATACCCGGTGGGCCACACACGGTGAGCCGAATGATATCAATGCTCACCCGCATTACTCCGCATCCGGCAAGCTGGCGATTATTCACAACGGTATTATCGAAAATTACAGCTCGCTGAAACAGGAGCTTATCAACAAAGGGCACACCTTCACGAGCGAAACCGACACAGAAGTATTAATTCATTTCATTGAAGACATCCAGGAAAATAATCACTGTTCGCTCGATGAAGCTGTTCGGTTGGCCTTAACGAAAGTTGTAGGCGCCTATGCCATTGTAATTATGTCTGTAGAAAATCCCGATCTGCTTATCGCAGCCCGGAAAGGAAGTCCGCTTGTTATTGGAATTGGTAAAGATGAATTCTTTATCGCTTCTGATGCTACACCGATTATTGAATACACGAACGAAGTTGTATACCTGAATGATTTTGAGATCGCAATCATTGATGGCGGCAATCTGAAAATTAAGACCATTGAAGATGCTCCGATGACTCCATATATTCAGAAACTGGAGATGGAACTTGAAACAATTGAGAAGGGCGGCTTTGATCATTTCATGCTGAAAGAAATTTGTGAGCAGCCCCGATCCATTAAGGATTGTTTACGCGGACGTCTTGATTCACAATCCGGCAGATTGGTGCTGGGTGGTATTCGTGAGTATGTTAACAAGCTTGCGAATGCAGACCGGATTATCATTATAGCCTGCGGAACTTCGTGGCATGCCGGGCTGGTAGCCGAATATATGTTTGAAGAGTTTTGCCGTATTCCGGTAGAAGTTGAATATGCATCTGAATTTCGCTATCGCAACCCAATCGTGCGCGAAGGTGACATGGTAATCGCTATCTCACAATCTGGCGAAACAGCCGATACACTCGCAGCTATTGAACTCGCCAAATCAAAAGGCGCAACCATTTTCGGAGTTTGTAACGTTGTAGGCTCATCCATTGCCCGTGCTTCACATGCCGGATCTTATACGCATGCCGGCCCCGAGATTGGTGTGGCGAGTACAAAAGCCTTTACGGCTCAATTGACAGTGCTGAGCATGATTTGCTTGATTGTCGCCCAGAAAAAGGGAACTATCACGGATCAAAAGTTCCATGAAATGCTGGTTGAATTAGAAAACATTCCGGCAAAAGTTGAGAAAACACTTAAGCTGAACGATCAAATCCGGGAGATTGCATATACGTTCAAAAACGCAACAAACTTTTTATACCTCGGTCGCGGATTCAATTTCCCGGTAGCCCTGGAAGGCGCCCTGAAGCTTAAGGAAATTTCTTATATCCATGCAGAAGGATACCCGGCTGCCGAAATGAAGCACGGCCCGATTGCCCTGATCGATGAAGAGATGCCCGTGGCGTTTATTGCTACACGCGACAGCTCGTATGAAAAAATTGTTTCGAACATCCAGGAAGTTAAAGCCCGCAAAGGTCGGGTTATCGCGGTAGTAACAGAAGGTGATAAGCTCATCCCGACCATGGCCGAGTTTACAATCGAAGTTCCGGCTGTACACGAAACATTAATGCCAATTGTATCCGTAATCCCGCTGCAATTGCTTTCCTACCACATTGCGGTGATGCGCGGCTGTAATGTTGATCAGCCCCGTAATCTCGCTAAATCAGTGACCGTGGAGTAATTCATTTCCAAAGCATCATATGTTTTCACAAACCCTTTCAGATGAAAGGGTTTTTTATTTACTGGCGGACGGCTAAAACATTCATCTCAATCGGTTACGGTATTATAGTTTGACAATTACTTTCCAGACATTTTAAACTGATTGATCTTTGCAGTTGATTAGTTTTAAATGCCATCACCTTTTCGCGCTCCGCGCGCCTATCGAATAGCTATCAGTTCCTTTTTCTTCATCCAGGGCATAACCTTTGCCAGCTGGGCAAGCCGGATACCGAATATAAAAAATTCGCTTGCCCTTAGCGATGCGGCATGGGGTGGGATTCTTTTATGTTTACCTATTGGTCAGTTCTTTGCGCTTGCCTTGTCGGGTTATTTAGTGTCACGTTTCGGAAGCAGGATCGTTTTAATCACCACTTCGGTTCTTTACCCGGCAACGCTGTTGCTGATCGGATTGGCCTGGGCCCCGGTTGGATTAATCATTGCTTTACTACTAACCGGTTTCTTCGGAAACATTTACAATATTGCGGTTAATACACAAGCAGTGGGTATCGAAGCTTTATACGGCCGAAGTATTATGGCAAGCTTTCACGGATTGTGGAGCCTGGCAGGATTTGCAGGCGGAGCAATCGGGATGTTTATGATTGCACAGGACCTTACTCCCTTTCAGCACTATTGGATCATTAACGGACTAACCTTGCTCCTTACATTTGTTTTTGTACGCGCTACGCTTCCGCGAGACGCAAAAACAATCGATCTGTCCAAGCCCAAATTCTTTGTCAAGCCCGATAAAGCAATCTTCATTTTAGGTTTGCTGGCTTTCTCGTGCATGATTTGCGAAGGCACCATGTTCGATTGGGCAGGGGTATACTTCGAAAAGGTTATCAACACTGATAAGGATAGGGTACAGTTTGGCTTTGTAGCTTTTATGAGCACCATGGCGGGCGGGCGGTTCATTGCTGATTTTCTGATTACAAAACTTGGCGCAAAGCGAATGATCCAGATCAGTGGGATCATGATCTTCACCGGAATTACCGTTACCGTTGCTTTCCCGTATTTAATTCCGTCCATCATCGGATTATTAATTACCGGTTTTGGAGTTTCATCAGTTGTCCCGCTCACCTACGGATTAGCGGGCCAGTCTAGAACAATGCCGGCCGGGCAGGCGCTCGCTGCAGTTTCTTCATTAGGTTTTCTGGGATTTTTAATTGCCCCACCTATGATCGGATTTATTTCGCAAGGTTATTCGTTACGGCTCGCTTTCGGGTTGATCGCGATTATGGGATTGGTCGTAGCGTTGCTTTCGGGTAAACTGCAAAAGCGAACCTAAGTCGCCTTTAGATACTCCTTTTTCAGTTCCGAGCAAATTTTGTAACGCTCGTCATGGGTATCTTCGTATACTGCCTCGAGTAATTCATACACGTGCTTAACACCGATGCGTTCACACCATTCAAACGGACCGTACGGATAATTGGTACCCAGTTTCATGCTTAGGTCAATGTCTTCACGGGAAGCTGTTCCTTCTTCCGCTGTGTAATACGCTTCGTTGATGATCATGCAGATAATTCGCGGAGTTACCAACCCGACACGATCATCCACTAACACATACTCTGTATTGAGAGATTTACAAACTTCTGCAAGCCCAGGCTCATCTTCTTTATTTAATACACTTGCTTCAAGGACACTCCTGTTCAAAAAAGTTGGAAGACCATTAAATCCAAAAAGCTTAGACTTTAGGTTGTGATTGGCCAGGTTAGAAAGCTCAGCAAGCGAAATTTTTGCAGTGTTTACAAAAATTTTTGAGTTTGATTTATCGGTATAGATCTCAATCTGAAATGGATCCTCATCGAGAATAAAATCTATCACCAGATCATTTCCCTGTACAAACCGCTCGGCTTCCCGGTGATCACGCTCAAACGTATAGGAATGCCCATCGCCAAATTTAGCCTTGGTTTCTTCTAAATTGATTTGCTCACCGATTACGAGAATATTCATACTTTTGAGAAGCTGCTAAGTTAAAATTTTAAACCGTTAAAAGCATGTCAAAAAATGTAGTGTATTCAGGCTCTGCGCCAGAACCAATTGGCCCATACAGTCAGGCTATCCAGGCTGGTAATATGTTATTCATCAGTGGTCAGATTGCCATTCAGAAGTCCACCGGTAAACTCATAACCAATAATATTGAAGAAGAAACAGCTCAGGTCATGAAAAATCTGGGTGACATTTTAAATGCAGCAGGATTTGAGTTTCGGCATGTAGTAAAAAGCACAATTTTTTTACAGGATTTTAACGACTTCGCAAAGGTCAACGAAGTGTATGGCAGAAGCTTCCCGCAAGACCCTCCTGCTCGCGAAACAGTCGAAGTAAGCCGGTTGCCGAAAGATGTAAATATTGAAATCTCGTGTATAGCAATTAAGTAGTTAGAATGTAGAAGATAGAATGTAGAGATTGCTAACTCCTACATTCTATCTTCTAACTACTTACCAGCTTTAGCCCACATATCCCGCAAGCCAACCGTCCTGTTAAACACGGGTTTCTCCTGCGTTGAATCAGCATCCATCACAAAATAACCTTTGCGTAAAAATTGTGAGCGCTGATCTTTTGCGTCCTTCAATAAAGCCGGTTCAGCATACACCGTTTTGATCTGCAGCGAATCCGGATTCAGGTAATCTTTAAAATCACCTTCCGCGTCACCCAAATCTTCGACTTTGAAAAGTCGTTCATACAAGCGAGCATCTATCGGCACGGCATGTTTCGCGCAAACCCAGTGCAGTGTTCCTTTCACGTTAATGCCCGAAGTATCTGAGCCGCTTCTGCTTTCAGGAATATAAGAGCAGCGCAGCTCTGTAATTTTTCCGGAGCTGTCTTTCACCACTTCATCGCATTTGATAATATATGCGCTTTTCAACCGGACCATTTGCCCGGGTGCAAGGCGGAAATACTTTTTAGGCGCAACTTCCATGAAGTCTTCTTCTTCAATCAGAATTTCACGGCTAAACGGAACTTCCCGCATCCCGCCATTCGGATCTTCCGGGTTGTTCTCGCTTTCCAGCATTTCAATTTTTCCTTCGGGATAATTCGTGATCACTACCCTGATCGGATCAAAGACAACCATTCTGCGCTGCGCGGTTTTGTTCAGATCCTCCCGAACGCAAAACTCCAGCAAACCAACATCAATCAGATTCTCACGTTTTGCAATCCCGATGCGATCACAAAAATCCCGGATACTGGCCGGTGTGTATCCTCTCCTCCGCATCCCGCTGAGTGTCGGCATGCGTGGGTCATCCCAGCCGCTTACATGGTTTTCATTTACAAGCTGTAAAAGTTTACGCTTGCTCATAACGGTATACGTCATGTTCAACCGGGCAAATTCGTACTGATGAGATGGGTAGATTTCCAGCTTTTCAATAAACCAATCATATAATGCCCGGTGCGGAATAAACTCCAGGGTACAAATACTGTGGGTAATTTTTTCAATTGAATCACTCTGACCGTGCGCAAAATCATACATCGGATAAATGCACCATTTATCTCCGGTGCGATGATGGTGTGCGTGCTTGATGCGGTACATCAGGGGATCGCGCATATGCATGTTCGGATGCGCCATGTCAACCCTGGCCCGTAAAACCTTTTCTCCGTCTTTATACTTACCGGCACGCATGTCGGTAAACATGGTCAGGTTTTCTTCAATAGTTCTGTTACGGAACGGACTGTTCGTCCCCGGTGTTGTTGGCGTTCCTTTTTGTTTGGCAATTTCTTCGCTGGTGCTGTCGTCAACGTATGCTAATCCCTTTTTGATCAGCGCGACTGCGAATTCATAAAGTTTTTCAAAATAGTCGGACGCGTAAAGTTCTTCCGCCCAATCAAATCCAAGCCACCTGATATCATTTTTAATACTCTCAACGTACTCGGTATCTTCTGTTACCGGATTGGTATCATCGAAACGCAAATTCGTCTTGCCTCCATATTTCAACGCCAGTCCAAAGTTCAGGCAAATACTTTTTGCATGGCCCATGTGCAGATAGCCGTTCGGCTCGGGTGGGAAGCGCGTAGCGATGCTTTTATATTTTCCTTCCGCAAGATCCTTTTCTACAATCTCCTCCAGGAAGTTCAGGCTTTTTTCTTCAGACATTGATAATTTTTAACAGCAGATCGCAAAGGTATGAACCCTTTCGGACTTTGACTGAATTTTTCGCACTCCCGGGCGATTATTCGAGCCTTTTGTTGCTGTAAGGAGCGGTTAAATGTGGCCTGAACGTTTACCTTTACAGGATATTTTTCACATAAGATGAGAGACGTTCGCGTACGGTTTGCACCCAGCCCAACAGGAGCTTTACACATTGGCGGAGTGCGGACAGCCCTTTACAATTACCTGCTTGCCCGCCAGAACAACGGCACAATGATCCTGCGGATTGAGGATACCGACCAGGGGCGTTATGTGCGTGGTGCGGAAGAATACATTCTGCAATCGCTGGCCTGGGCCGGTATTAAAATTGATGAAGGCGTTGGTATTGGCGGACCCCACGCTCCATACCGCCAGTCTGAGCGAAAGGAAATTTACAAGCAATACGCACAAAAGCTGATTGATGACGGTCATGCCTATTATGCCTTTGATACCGAGGAAGAGATTGAAGCCATGCGTAAGGCATCGCCTAATGCCCAATACGATGGGGCAACAAGACTTCGAATGAATAATTCATTGACGCTTTGGGCAAGTGAGGTTCAGGATAAATTAGCTGCTGGTGAAAAATATGTCATTCGATTACAGGTACCTGCTAATCAGGAGGTGAAATTAAATGATATTATTCGGGGAGAGGTAGTTTTCAGTTCTGCTCAGGTAGACGATAAAGTTCTAATGAAGTCTGACGGGATGCCGACTTATCACCTGGCAAACGTTGTGGATGATTATTTAATGAAGATCTCGCACGTGATCCGTGGGGAAGAGTGGCTGCCTTCCGCGCCATTGCATGTTTTGCTGTACAGATTTTTAGGTTGGGAAAAAGAAATGCCGCAATTCGCACACCTTCCATTGTTACTAAAACCTGATGGAAACGGTAAGCTGAGCAAGCGGGCAGCCGATCAAATGGGCTTTCCGATTTTCCCACTAACATGGAAAGATCCCGCAACCAATGAAATTGCAAAAGGTTTTAAAGAATCCGGCTATTTACCGGAAGCACTCATCAACTTCCTTGCATTTCTCGGCTGGAACCCGGGAACGGAACAGGAAATCTTTTCAATGGATGAATTGATCAAAGCCTTTTCCATGGAACGAATCAACAAAGCGGGTGCAAAATTTGATATTCAGAAAGCACAATGGTTCAATCAGCAATACATCAAAGCAAAATCAAACGAGGAATTGGCAGAGCTCTTATTAAAAGAATCGGGGCAGTCGCTCTCCAAAGAGAATGCTGTTAAGATTGTTTCAATTATGAAAGAGCGCGCAACTTTCCCTCAGGACATCTGGGAACATGGAAAGTTCTTTTTCTCAGCCCCTAACCAGTTTGATGAAAGCGTTATTAGTAAAAAATGGAATGATGAGGCTGTAAAAGTTTTATCAGCCTATAAAAATGCGTTAACAAAAGAATCATCGATTGATGCAATCTCCGCTAAAAGTGTATTGGAAACTGCAGCAGCTTCTGTAAACATTGGCGTTGGCAAGATCATGCAGGCTTTGCGTGTCGTCATAACCGGAAATGCATCGGGTCCTGATCTGATGATGACAATGGAGATTCTTGGAAAAGAGGAAGTTGTTTCACGTATTGATTACGCATTAAATACCTTAAAAGTAAAAGTTGCTTAACTCTTCTTACGATGGCAAAACAACCGGCAAAGAAAAAGAAACCTAAAGTTCATAAAGAGCTTGATGGACTTGAAGTATCTATTAATCAGTTCGGTGAGCTTAAGTCCAATATGAACATTGATAAAATCAATGAGTTCCTGAATAAGAATGTGGAAGACAAAAAGCTCCTCGATCGTGATGAAACAACTGAGCTTCCCAAAGGCAAAAAGAAAAGAAAATAACCGTTTGCATTTTATGAAATTAAAGCTTGGCATCGTTCGCGAAGGGAAAAATCCGCCTGACAAACGTGTACCGTTTACGCCTGTTCAAACGGAAGAGATCGAACAACGTTTTCCACACATGAAAGTTATTGTGCAGAAAAGCCCATTACGCTGCTTCACCGATGAGGAGTATAACAACCTGGAAATTGAAGTAGCCGATGATGTCTCGCACTGTGATGTGCTTATGGGCATTAAGGAGGTTCCCGTTGATCAGCTGATTGCTAACAAGACCTATTTATTTTTCTCGCACACGATCAAGAAACAGCCGTATAATAAAAAGCTGTTACAGGAAATTCTGAAAAAGAAAATCCGGCTTATTGATTATGAAACATTAACAGACCGGCTCAACAATAGAATAGTTGCATTTGGGCGGTTTGCCGGAATTGTCGGGGCATATAATGGCTTATGGACTTACGGGAAACGGTACAATGCCTTCACATTACGCAGAGCATTTGAATGTTTTGACGTTAATGACCTGAAGCTTGAGCTTCGAAAAGTAAATCTTCCCCCTGTTAAAATAATCTTAACTGGCGCGGGCCGCGTGGGAAAGGGCTCTATGGAAACGCTGGATACTGCCGGGATCCGGAAAGTCAGTCCAGCTGATTTTTTATCTCAAACATTTAACGAGCCGGTATATGTTCAGTTAGGCAGTGCCGATTATCATATCCGCAAAGATGGCGGCCATTTTAACCGTGAAGAATTCCATAGGTATCCCGAGCGTTATGCTTCAGATTTCTTAAAATTTACAAAGGTTGCTGACATTCTGATGGCAGGAGCATTTTGGAACCCCAAAGCCCCGGTGTTATTTACAAAAGAGGACATGCTGACTAATGATTTCAAGATTAAAGTCATTGCCGATATAACGTGCGACATTGATGGTTCTATCCCAAGCACCAAAAAAGCCAGCACGATTGCTGATCCGATCTACGATTACAATCCCAATACAGATTCAACTCAAGCTCCGCTTTCCAATCAAAAATTCGTTACTGTAATGGCGGTCGATAACCTGCCGTGTGAACTTCCCAGGAGTGCATCGGAAGAGTTTGGGCGCGACCTGATCGATAAAATCCTCCCACTGTTCCTC
>CAZHQP010000057.1:0-11578 GCA_964534735.1 uncultured Roseivirgaceae bacterium | reverse complement strand
ATGTATCTGGCAGTTTACGGCCGATCCTGGGGCCTTCAATTAATTCAGTTGGATCTTTTGTAATCAGTTCCTCAAACAATAAATACTTATAAAAGGCTTTAATGCCCGATAGAATTCGCGCCTGGCTGTACGCACTCATGCCCAGCTCATTAATAAACTGCAGAAATCCCTGAAGATGTTTTTGCGCAAGCAGTAACGGACTGATTTTTGGATGCTCCGCTTCCATGAACTGCTTGAGCTTTTGCACGTCCCGCACGTATGCTTCAATGGAGTTTTCAGAGAGCGAACGCTCCAGTTTCAGGTAATGACCAAATCCTTTAATGTGCAAATCCCAGTTCACAAGCTCCGTTAATGTACAAATGTGCGAATTATTTTAACTTAGTCGCATGAAGATCCAGATCATCAACGGACCAAACCTGAATTTGCTCGGTAAACGCGAGCCGGAAGTCTACGGCAACAAAACGTTCGATACATTTTTCGAAGAGCTGAGAAAACGCTTTCCAAAAGTTGAATTCGCATACTATCAGTCGAATGTGGAGGGTGAGCTCATCAACAAGCTCCAGGAAACAGGTTTTTCGTTTGATGGCATTATTTTGAACGCAGGTGCTTACACACATACTTCCATTGCCATTCATGATGCCATAGCTTCAATAAAAGCTCCGGTGGCTGAAGTTCACATTTCGAATATTTATGCGCGTGAAGAATTCCGGCACAAAAGTCTGATCACTTCAAAATGTGCAGGGTTGATTACCGGGTTTGGAATGGAAGGCTATGCTTTGGCCGTTCAGTTTTTCATCAATTCAAAATTGTAGTGCTGTATGGTTTCTTTTTATCCCGGTCCGTCACGGGTTTACGATGACATACCAAAGTATGTGAAGGATGCGCATGCAAAGGGCGTCCTGAGCATGAATCATCGCAGTGAAGAATTTACAGTGCTGATGAAGAAAACCGTTACACTGCTCAAACAAAAGCTCAACATCCCGAAAGACTACACGATTTTTTTTACATCGTCTGCTACCGAGTGTTGGGAGATTGTCGCACAATCCTGGGTGACTAATAAAAGCTTCCATTTATATAATGGAGCGTTCGGACAAAAGTGGTACGAATACACGTACAAGCTTAAGACCGGAGCTACTGCCCTGCCGTTCGGTCGCGAAACAGTTTTAAATCCGGGTCAGTCGGTTTTTGAAGGAAGTGAAAATGTTATCTGCATCACACAGAATGAAACTTCAAACGGAACGCAGGTTAGCAATAAGATCATCCGCACCATCCGGGAAGGTAGTCCGGATCATATTATCGCGATAGATGTAACATCTTCATTGGCCGGAATCAAACTCGATTTTGCTGCGGCAGATATCTGGCTGGCATCCGTACAGAAATGCTTTGGCTTACCTGCCGGATTGGGGATTATGATCTGCTCACCTCAGGCAATTAAAAAAGCAAGAGCCATCAATAACACCCGCTTCTACAATAATGCTATTCTGATGGCGGACATGATGGAGAAATGGCAGACGTCTTATACGCCAAACGTGCTGGGCATTTATCTGCTGATGCGGGTAATGGAAAAAACAAAGGCTATTAGCACGGTTCATAAGCTTATTGAAAAGCGCTATAATAATTGGATGGGTTTTGTACAGCAGCATTCCGTACTTCATCATCTTATCAAAAACAAAGCAGTTCATTCCCTTACAGTTTTGCCGCTTGAAGCGGATAGCAAATCAATTGAAAAGATTAAAAAATCAGCGAAGGCTAAAGGATTTTTACTGGGAGATGGATACGGTGATCTCAAGAACACCACACTACGGATAGCCAATTTTCCTGCCCTGAAAGATGCTGAAATACGCAGCCTGATAAAGTTTTTATCCGCTCCTTAAAAGCCTTTGCACACGTTTGAATCCCTGTCTGTAAAATAATTTCGAGCGTTTTGCAAAAAATTTAAGGATTGTTGTGACCTTTACCCGTGTGATCCCGTTAATAAACTTCGGTCACTAAAATGGTTAAGGCCTTAATGCGTTTCGTAGTACTTCTCCTCCTGATTCAGTTTGTTACGCCTGCATTCGCGCAGGATAACACAGCGGAGAATACTGTGGTTGAAAAAACCAGATACAAAACGCAACACATCGATTCAGGTATTTGCTCAACCGTTCTTCTGAATTCTGAAGAGAAAAGCGAGACGGAGGATAAATCTCCGGTTCTTACAGCCGAGTTGATTGACTTCACCTTCCTTACCACCAATCTCACACACTATCATTCCCGCTCTGATTGGGATGTCAGCAGTTTGCCGCTCACACACGAGCCGCGATTCAAGCTGAACTGCATTTTCCTAATTTGATCTCTACGAATTAAGGCTGCGCACTACTGGCCTATTGATGCTTTTGGCTTCCGCCAGAATTGCATTCCTATATTCTGTTTCTTGAATTTTAATTAAACGATATATAAAACACACTCACCCCAACCGTAGCCAACGTAACCTCTCCCTCCGGGGGAGGTGGGGTGAGTTCTTTAAAAACATCAAATGAATATTTCAATGATCACATAAATAAAAAAATTGTGCCGGGACTAAGTTACTGCACAATGTTATCGGTCCGTTTGGGGTGGCAGATAGCATCAACTGTAATGTTAAGTTCCGGCATATGTTCTTCGTAGTTTAGGTTTAGAGTAACTACAGGGTTTGAAGGCTGGCCGGACGGGCCGGCCTTCATTACTTATAAATCTGTGCCGAAAGACTTTATCTGGTCCGTGCCATAACCGACCACGCTGAATGCCTTTAAGCATAGAATTAAATTTTCATTAAAATTCGTTTTACTAAGCCTTCATCAGGTTATAGGCCTTTCATCCGCAAGCTTATTTCGCTATCTTTAAAGTCCGGCAAACGGATTTATGGAGTTATACTATTCACTTTCCGTCCTCATTGTTCTCACTGCGATCTTTTCGTACCTGAACCTCCGGTATTTAAAATTGCCGTCTGCCATCGGTATCATGTTGCTCGCCATGATCGTATCGATAACACTTGTTATTGTCGGTAAATCGTACCCGGATATGTTTACCGGATTTACGGACATCATTGCGAGCGTTGATTTCACCGAAGTGCTGATGGGTTCGATGCTGAACTTCCTCCTTTTCGCAGGTGCCATTCACATCAGTCTGCACGACTTACGAAAGCAGCGCATTCCGGTTATGATATTTTCTACCGTTGGAGTAATCATCTCCACCATCATCGTAGGAACGTTCATGTATTTCACATTCATTCTTCTGGGAACACATATTCCATTTATTCAATGTTTGGTATTTGGCGCACTTATCTCTCCCACCGATCCCATTGCCGTGATCGGGATTTTGAAGAAGGCAGGTATCCGGAAATCATTGGAGATAAAAGTTGCGGGCGAATCACTTTTTAATGATGGTGTAGCCGTTGTGCTTTTTGCCGTATTGCTGCAGCTTGCCCGGGGCAGCGAAGTGGAAATAACCTTCCTGCATGTAAGCGGGCTATTTATCCAGGAAGCGGGTGGCGGATTGCTGATGGGCTTATTACTTGGATATATTGCCTCGCAGGGAATAAAAAGAATTAACAGTTACAACGTTACCGTGATGATCACACTAGCCGTTGTAATGGGCGGGTACCTCGTGACGAAAGTATTACACATCTCCGGACCATTAACCATGGTTGCTGCCGGGCTGGTGATCGGAAATTATGGAAAAGCCATTGCCATGTCAGCAAGCGATAAAGATTATCTCGATAAGTTCTGGGAGCTGATTGATGAAATTTTGAATGCTATGCTCTTCCTCATTATTGGCTTTGAACTCTTATTGATCCCTAATCTTCAGCAATACTGGCTTATCGGGCCGATCAGCATCCTGATTGTTTTGCTTGCACGATTTTTTTCCATTTGGCTTCCGATCAAGTTTGTGCCGAACATCGGAACATTCGATGCCCGAACAATTACCATTCTGGTTTGGGGAGGATTGCGGGGCGGAGTATCGGTTGCACTTGCGCTCACCATCGATGATCATCTGCATCATAACCTGTTCCTGGCCATTACGTATTACATCGTAGTGTTTTCCATTGTGGTGCAGGGCCTTACCGTGGGGAAGCTTACGCAGATGCAAAAAGCTAACAAACGCGTTAAATAGAACGTTTCAGGAGTTAGCAGAAATAGATTAACTTCGTCTGCGATTAAAAAACAATCACTTTTCCTGATGGAATTTGCCGAAGGCGATATTTTCTACACCATTATTGAGAATAAATACTATCTCCATAAAGTATTAAAAGCCGATCGGGACTTTAATACCTATCATGTATTGGGATATACCCCCATGAATACACTGCCGGATCCGGAAAAAACAGATGATCTGACCGTGTTCATTTATCATTTTCCAATTGATAGAAATGGATTTGAAAATCCAACATTGTTTAAGAAAAGCAAGGTCAGAGATGAAGAATTAACCGGGTATCACGAATACTTACGACAGACACAAAATATTGATTCGATCATTCAGGAAGCTACACGTTATTTTCATGAAGGCTATTCATTAACTGATCGGCAAAAGCATGAGGAGGCGATTGAGAAATATTCGATGGCCGTTAACCTTTTTCCAACGTTGTATGAGGCAATCGATAACCGGGCATTTTGTAAAATGGATTTGGGACGATGGAATGAAGCAATAGAAGATTTCAAGTTGTCGTTAACCATCCACCCGTATAGCGCGCTGGCAGAATTCTCCATCGGGGAATGCCATCTAAAATTGGGAGATTCAAGTGCTGCAAAAGAGCACTTCAATCGAGCCCTGGCAATTGATCCGGAGCATGAGCTGTCAAAAGAGTTTCTGCTAAAGATCAGTGAACCCTCCAGAACAGTTTAAAAACAAAGTCGGATTTGGGTTTCCTCAACCTCATGAAGCAAAGTTTTAATTAACTTTGCAATATGAATCTCAAAGAAATCTTCTCGGTAACGCTTATTTTATTCTCGGTCATTGATATCCTGGGGTCTATCCCGTTTATCATCAATATCCGTAAGCGTGAAGGAAGAATTCATGCCGAGAAGGCAACCATCATTTCAGCAGTGTTGATGGTAGTGTTTCTTTTTCTCGGACAATCAATTCTTAACCTCTTTGGCCTGGATGTAGCTTCGTTTGCCGTAGCCGGAGCGATTGTTATTTTTATCGTAGCAATGGAAATGATTCTCGGCATTACGTTAATCAAAGACGATCCGGATGCAAAAGGAACAGGTTCAATTGTGCCCATCGCATTTCCGTTAATCGCGGGAGCCGGAACCCTTACAACAATTCTTTCACTACGTGCGATCTATTCAGAAGTTAATATTTTGGCTGGTATTGTAATCAACCTTATCTTCGTTTATATCGTACTGCGTTCTTCTGCCTGGCTTGAACGGGTTATCGGTAAAGCAGGATTCGCTGTGTTACGGAGAATCTTTGGTGTTATCCTGCTAGCCATTGCCGTGAAGATTTTCAAAGACAATGTTTTCCCATCTGCCTAACAGTCATAAGGCCAGAGCCTTTAGGTGGTGTGCATTTTTTAGAATATTACCTTACCTTTAACAAACTGTTATGTAAGGTCTTATTCTCTGGAAAATGGTGTCGAAGAATCTCGCAAAAATCTCCCTCTGTTTTTTTTACTCTCGTTGCGTTACTGGTATTAAAAAGCTGCTCTTCCGATGAAGATAAAGAACCTGAGATAACTGCTGCTGAAGGTCTTTTTATTAATGAGATATCGGCATCGGGAGATGACTGGGTGGAGCTTTACAATTCGACCGATGCTACCAAGGATATCAGCGGCTATGAAATTCAGGATGATGGCGAAGTAGCCTATGAACTACCTGACGGAACGACTGTTCCCGCGAACGGCTACCTGGTGATCTTATGTGACGATGAGAATTTTGATCTTCATACAAACTTTAAACTCTCCTCTGATGGTGAAACGGTAACCTTACGAAACACCAGCAATGAAATTGCTGAAGCAGTTACCTATCCAAAATTGGATAATGGGCAGTCGTATGGCCGTTATCCTGACGGGTCAGATCATTTTGCCATCTCGGGCATAACAAGCCAGGGCTCATCCAATAATGATTCAAACGCTCCTGCGATTACCTCTGTTACCCGCACTCCTGTTGTTCCGGCTTTGAACGAGGCTGTTACCATTCTGGCAGAGTTGGCAAACACCGAGCAGCTGAGTACGGTAAAATTGTTTTACAGATTTAACAGCAGCGGTGCATACACCGAAGTTGTTATGACCAAGCCCGGAAATTTTTATACCGCAATAATTCCGGCCCAGGGAGCCGGAGCTACGGGTACTGTTGATTACTACGTGGAAGCAAAGAGCACGACAGGCGCAGTGAGCTACAAACCGTTTGACGCACCCGATGATTCGTATCACTATTTATTGAATACCGATGCACTGCCAACACTTCTTATAAATGAATTTATGGCATCCAGCACAACATGCTGCCCGGATGATGATGGAAGAATAGAAGAGTTTGATGACTGGATCGAAATCTATAACGCGGGTGGATCAACGGTTGACCTGAGCGGAATGTATTTGTCTGACGACCTCAGTGATCCATTCAAATCAAAAATTCCAAATGGCGTTACGATTCCAAGTCATGGATTTCTACTGTTCTGGGCTGACGAACAAGGAAGTCAGGGACCACTACATATGAATTTTAAATTGAGCAAGAGCGGGGAAGCTGTTGGCTTATTCTACAAAGATGGAAGAACAATCGACAGCAAAACTTTCAGCAGTCAGGATGATAATAAATCATTCGGACTTAATGGCGGAGGAACCTGGCAGCAGTTTACCAGCCCGACACCCGGTACAGCTAATAATTAATACGATAACCCGGTACTAACATGTTAGAGCTTTTCCCCGATCAGCCTGTTTATGAATATCCGCAGCTGATCAATGTGATCTATTGCTTTGCCTGGGCTTTTGTGCTCTCGGCTATTATTGCCGTAACCCATCGGTTAACATTTACCGGTGAGTATTATCCAAAAAACTTTTTTCAGTCATTAATATTAGGTTCAATTGTAACCGCCATGGTGATGATGGCCATTGGTGACAGTCTGGCGCGCGGGTTAGGTGTTTTTGGAGCCATGGCGATCATCCGGTTCCGCACACGCATCGATGATCCGCGCGATGTGCTCTTTTTGTTTGCCGCCTTAAGTACCGGGCTTGCTGTAGGTGTTTACGGATTCACCGTTTCTTTTGCAGGAACAATTTTGTTTTGCGCAGTGGCCGTATTGCTTCACCTTTCTCCGTTCAGGAGCTTTACCAGTCCAAATATGCTGTTCTTCAATCTCAGGAACACCGAAGATCTGAATGCTGTGATCAGGATCATTGAGCAGCATACCGCAGCGCATCGGTTGGTAACAATCAGTGTTACAAAAGAAAACACCAACCGGTACCAATATGCCATTACTTTTCATAAAGAACAGGAGAAAGATGTACTCTTCAACGCATTGCTGGTAGTGGAAGGATTAAGTCAGCCAAAGATAACCGTAAACGAACCTGCCAATGGCTAACGATAAGCGGACCTCAGGCATTAACTGGTTTTACGGTTTTATTGCAATCGTTTTTGTCGCCATGATCTGGATCAGCGGGAAGTATTTCCGCGGAAGCGATTATTCATCCATCGGTATTACAGAAGTAAAAGAATACAAGATCAACTCTGAAAAATCGGGTCTGGTAAAGTCTGTACACGTTGTGCCCGGCCAACAAGTTAAAACTGGCGAACTTCTACTGGATCTCACCAGCGCAGAACTGGAAATGAATATTGAAAAAGCTTCAAATCGAATTGCACTTTTAAAAGTTGAGCAGCAAAGTAAAGCAAAACTGATTCAGGCACAGGTTGATTACCTGCATGCAGATATGGGGATTCCGCTGGAGGAAATTGAGACAGAGATCTACCTCGCTACAGAAGCAAAAAGCAAAGCATACACAAGCTATTAAGATTAAAGAGACTGATATCCGCCAGGAGGGCTTTATTGATCAGCAACAACTCAACAATCAAATCAACCTGCTGGAACAGGAACTGGAGTTGTTAAAAATTGAAAAGAGCAAGCTCGTTAAATATGCCATGGCTGATGGCGTTGTTAAAAGTGTTTACATCAAGCCCGGTGAACAAGTAAGTGGATTTACTCCACTCCTTTCGATTACCCCGGTAAGTCCAACAACCGTAATCGGATACCTGGCCGGAAAGAATAACAATGCCTTTGCCGTAGGTGATTCAGTTCGTGTCTCGGCTTATGGAAACGGATCGATCCGCATCATGGGCAGAGTGATTGGCTATGGAGCAGTGATTGAGCTTCCGGAGATTTTACAGAAATCGACAGCCGTAAAAGCTTTTGGCCGGGAGATCTTTATCGAGATTCCAGCGCAGAATAAATTTGCCAATGGAGAAAAGGTGTTAATCCGGTAGCATCATGAAGCTGGCATTACTCTGTCTTCTCTTTTTCTTTCATTTTCATCTCTCCGCTCAATCAGGGTTCGGAAGTTTTATCCGCGCTGCGAAAGATGATCCGGCAGTAAGCATGTTTGATTTGCAGGTGGAGTACCTGAACGGGAAGCCCTATCGTCTCGCCCCGGTTCAAAAGCTTGAGCTTCGCACAGAAACCAATCAGCTTGATCCTTCACGCCAGGAATACGCATTGCGGGTTGCCCCGGCAAATCCGTGGGAGCTTCGTCAGAATAACCAGTATTTTAAAGAGCTTAAATCAAGCATCGCACTTGAAAAAGGCATTATTCTGAAAGAAGTTTTGATTGACCGGTACACATTGATCATTGAGCTTGTTACCTATGCGGGCTTACGCGACATGGCGCAACGCAAGCTTGAGCTTACACAGACTTCATTAAGCATGCAGGAAAAACAACAATTGTCCGGTTACTTTGATGGCGAAGATTATGTTGATCTTAAGCTTGAAGAAATGGACAAAGGTGTTGAAGTAGATGAAGCATCATACGAAGCTGACAACGCGGCCCGAAAAGTTACTGCACTTTTTCCGGATGCAACCCTGTCCGTAAAATCCTGGACGCTTGCTGATGTTATAACGATTGAACAAATCGAAAAACTGCTGGACAGCTTGCAAACTTCGATGCCGGAAGCAACATCACTTTCTTACTATCAAAAGAAAATTGACCTGGCTGATCGTGAGTTTAAGCTTGAACGCAATAACATTAACTTCGGCTATATCCAGGCAAAATATCAGGACTTCCGGATTGAACAAGGCCGCAAACCCTGGAGTATTGGCCTGGGCGTAACCATTCCTGTTTTCAATCCCAACAAAGGTGACATGGCCAAACGCAGGCTTGAGTCGATTGAATCTCAACAAGAACTGAAGGAAGCAAAAGTTGAGCTGGGCAAAGATCAGATCAGGCTGCGCGAACAGCTTCGCGATTTGATCGCCAGCCATCGGAAAATTGAAGAAAAAATAAAAGCGCTTAACATCAGTTCACTTGCAAAAACACTCAATACGATTCAAAAGAGCAACCCCGTTGCCGGAGTTCGCTTTCAGGGAAATCTGATCAAACTGGAAGAGCTTGCATTGAAGCTGAAACAAAATATTTTAATTACCTATACGGAATGGCTTGCAAGCACCGATGCACTGCAGCAATTACCGCTTACAAATTATTTATCGCGAAATCTCGAAACCCTTCGCGATTAACGGTTACATAGTTTTAAAAGATTCAATTAATACACGCCTTAAATCGGGCTGAACTGAAAGCATGGGCAAGATTCTTACTGGTATTTTTCTTTTTATTACTTCCGCGACCTCCGCACAGGTTGTACTGAATGAGATCTGCCCGGCCAATGCAGATATCCTATACGATCCCAATTTTTATAATTTCTCATCCTGGATTGAGCTATACAATGCCGGAAGCACAAGCGTAAACGTTAGCGGATTCTATTTGTCCGACAGCGAAAGTGAGCCGCTGAAGTGGCGCATCCCCGCTGGAGTAACTATCCCTGCAAAAGGCTTTCTCCTGCTCTGGGCCGATGATATGAACAACGGAAGGCATGCAAACTTTTCCCTTGACAGCGAAGGTGAAGATGTTGTGCTATCCAACAGCGCAGGACTTCTTCTTGATAAGGTATCCTATCCTGAACAATACACCAATATTTCCTACGGGCGAACTGTTAACGGAACCGGACCGTGGAGCTATCTTTCCGCTCCCACTCCAACTGCAGGTAACAATGCAACAACCGCTACTCAGCAGCTTGATAAGCCGAATTTTTCCGTCAAGGGCGGGCGGTTTGCATCCACCGTTCAGCTTACATTAACACATAGCACCCCAAATGCGGAGATTCGATACACGACCGATGGAAGCGAGCCCACTGCCGGTTCGGTTAAATTTTCAACATCAATTAACATTGCTGTAACCACCACAATCAAAGCCAAAGCTTTTGCAAATGGATTTCTTCCCGGAAAAACTGAAACGCAAACATACTTCATCAATGAACATACATTTTCCTTACCGGTGATCTCCATTTCCACCAAGCCGGCATATTTGTACGATAACACAATTGGTATTTACATAGAAGGAACAAACGGGATCGATGGATACTGCAACGGCACTCCTGTAAACTGGAACCAGGACTGGGACCGGCACGCGGTGATGGAATATTTCGATAAAGATGGCAATAGGCTATTCAATCAATCAGTAGATATCCGCATTGGTGGAAATTGTTCACGCAACCAGCCTCAGAAATCATTTGCCATCAAGGCACGTGATAAGTATGGCAGCAACATCATGAACTATAAGTTCTTCGATAATAAAAACGTAAACCAGTTCGGAGCTTTAATGTTGCGTAACTCCGGTAACGATTTTAATGTGACCATGTTCCGCGATGCATTCATGCAATCGTTGCCTGTCGGGCAGATGGATGTGGACTACATGGAATATCAGCCTGCAATTTTATACCTGAACGGGCAGTACATGGGAATTCAGAATATCCGGGAAAAAATTGATGCCGATTTTATCGAAAGCAACTATAGCGTTGATAAGGATGATCTGGATTTACTGGAGACATACGAAAATGCACTCGAAGGAACATCGGATGCATATGTGAGTTATAAAAATACGCTGGCTGGAATGAACCGCACCACTCCGGAAGCATTTGCATACATCGATCAGCACATTGATGTTCAGGAATACATCAATTACCTCGTAGCTGAAATTTATTTTGCCAATACCGACTGGCCCGGAAACAACATGAAGTTCTGGCGCGATGCATCCGTGAATGGAAAGTTCAGGTGGATCTTATGGGATACGGATTTCGGATTTGCGCTGTACGAAGGGTCAAGCTGGGCAACACATCCAACGTTGAATTTTGCAACCGCCATTGACGGTCCGGGATGGCCCAATCCCGAATGGTCAACGCTGCATATTCGCATGGTTCTGGAGAATCCAATCTTTCGCGCCCGGTTTATTCAAACTATGAACACAGCACTGAACACTACGTTCGATCCGGATCGGGTAATCAGTATCATCAATCAATTTCAAACACGAATTGCCGGGCTTAATCAAACCTTTCGGAATTGTGAATGCGGTATAGACACCTTCAAG
>CAZHQP010000056.1:0-11586 GCA_964534735.1 uncultured Roseivirgaceae bacterium | reverse complement strand
CTAAAGAAAATTTAATAGTTCAAAGAGAATTAAATTCACAAGGATTAATTCCCTCAGTGGAAATACTTAATCTCTCAGAAATTGAGCTATCTAAGCTATCAAGAAAGGTTATAGATTTTTACGAGAATACAGCCAATTACAATTTGCACTTAAACGTAAAATGGAATCCGTTTTTTAAAATATTTGGAGTTCTGGTAAACAAACTTTTTAGCAGCAGGATTAATCAATTGAACATACCAATCCAGAGTGACGGAAATTTGAAATCGATAAAAAGTGAATTAATTACACTTTCTGATGCTGATTCTGGTAAAGCAAAATATACAATATGGCTTAGAACTTCTCCCACAAGCGGTCAAGTAGTGTATTCAGGAATTTACGGAACTTGCAAATTGCCTTCAGGGAAAACGTGTATTAAAGCAGTCTTTCCATTGCCCCAAGGAAATGCAACAGTTATTTTGAATCCAAGTGTGGGGGAAAACGGTGAACTTATTCTAGAATCTTCAGGAGATAAAATTGGAGACGCTGGTTTCTATTTTCTATTAAAAGACGTGAAAGGAAATCATTGGACTCAATTTATTTCTTCTTTCCGTGACAGATTGACTGTGAATTCAATGAATGATGAAATTCAAGCTGAACAAATTTTGACAATATGGAAACAACTCGTGCTAAAAATCAGTTATAAAATTGAGCTTAAGGTATAACGATAGACAACGTATGACGAAAAGCAAAAGTGCTTTGATAAAATTGAGAGTTGCCACACTACTGCCAACAAAGTGTTTATGCCATTGCTGGGTTCGATTTAAGTTTGTAGTTTGGTTTTAAAATAACGTTTGGTTGTATGGGACAGATTAGTATTCAGAGACCAGCAACGTCACATACATAAACGTTGCAGGCCATTATTCCTGACAAATGAGAATACTATTAATACTACTAACTACTCTACTTCTAAGTTGCTCAACGACTGACAAAAAGAGAGGGTTATTTGACAATCTGACCGATAAAGAAACGGTTGTGGTAATTCTGAGTAAATACAATTTGGACGGAGTTCCGAGTGAGATCGGACGACTTGCTAATACGAAAAGACTTTACATAACAGCAGATAGTGGTGGACATACAATTTATCCTCCATTGGGTACATCTGCGCAGCCGACATACTCTACATACCCTGCGTTGGATGAAAGATTGCCAGACGAGATAACTACACTGACTAATCTTACATATTTAGGTCTGGTCCGACTTAATCTCACAGCTTTACCTGACGATTTTGGTAAACTTACCGGCTTGGACACCCTTGACTTATCATTTAACAGACTGAAAATTTCAAAGGAAATAGAAAAACTAAAGCAATTTAAAGACTTGAAATTTCTCGGACTTATGGGCAACCTAGTCGACTCGACCGACATTGTACAGCTTAAAAAAGACAACCCGAATCTGAAAATTCAGACCTGGATTGAATAATGACTCACAACACCGTGTTTAAGTAACGCGGGGTTTTGTAATAATCTCAATCCGTTTCTTACTTTCGTACTTACCGGTGAAGAATGGTGGAGTTGGCCATGCTGTGCATTAATAAACACTCCTACTCAAACAGCTTCGCAATTTTTTTGGACAGATTAGTGTAAACGAATTTAAGCGAATGAGATATTTTACTTACCTGCTGTTGTTACTGATTTCATGCTCGACTTCCGGCCAGAAAAATTCAGACACTAAGCATCCAGCTTTGACAGACGACCAAATAATCAAGAGGTACCTGGAGAATGGAGCCTGGCGAATCAGATATTTTTCACCCGAGTATCAGTTGTATCTCGACTCCGCGATTTCGCAAAATCCCAACATGGCCTATTTATACCAGCAGAAAGCAATGCCCTACTTCAAACTTGGGAAGTATGAACTTGGACTCAAATCGCTGGACAAGGCTGTAGAACTTGACCCAAAATCTCATATTGACTACAGGGCATTTATAAAGTGCATTTTCGCCAGGACATATGAAGAATCGATAAAAGACTTTCAAACAGCAAAACAAGTTAAGGGCGAGAATGGTGTTGTGATGGACCACTCATATGACTTTTACCTTGGACTTTGCTACTTACAGCTTGGTGACTTTGCAAAGTCCCTGAACTATCTGGAAAAAAGCATTGAACATACGAAAAATACAAAAGGAGAAAACTGGATACATTTTCTTGACTTATTTTATGCGGGAATTGCGACACAGGAATCAGACCGGCACCAGGAAGCTATTGCGTATTTTGATAAAGCATTACGTATTTATCCGAATTTTTCAGACGCCAAATATTATAAATCCCTATCGCTATTTCGGACAGGGCAAACCGACTTGGCAGAAAGAACGCTGACTGACTGCGAATTTGATTTTAAAAAGGGATATACAATAAATGAGGACAATGCGATTTATGAGAAGTATCCTTATCAAATTAAGCAGTTCTATATCGACCTTTTAAGACTGACGAAGAAGTAATTAATTCCAACAAAATGGTTCTGCATGGTTTGATCGTGTACGCGATAAGTCTTTATCTTCGATCCATGTTGGGTTTCACAAGACAGGACACGGCTTTGAAAGCGCACCGCGGCAAGTCATTCCTCTTTTTTGTTTATTTTTATCGGTAAGTCAACAATCAAACTGCAGTCAAAATCCATTTTATGAAACGATTCGCATTTGTCGTTCTGCTCGTACTTTGCGCATTTTCCGTGTCAGCAATACCCGTGTCGGGCTATGTTTTTTTTGATAAAAATAACAACGGGATAAAAGATAACGGTGAGGAAGGTATCAAAGGAGTTTCCGTTTCCGATCAGGTTGATGTTGTGCAGACCAACGCGCAAGGGCAATATCAACTTGACGCAAAGGGCTACGGGCTTGTTTTCATTAGTGTACCCGATGGGTATAGAGCCGGTAAATCTTACTATATAAAAACAAGCGATGCTATTAACGCGACCTGGAGTTTCCCGCTTATCAAAATTAAAGTCCCTGCCGAATTCAAATTCATTCATGCATCCGATACACACCTCAGTGAAGTGAGCCTGGATCGTACGCACCGCCTAAAGACATTAGCCGATTCACTGAAGCCCGAATTTGTATTGGTAACCGGAGATCTGATAAAAGATGCTTTACGCGTACCGGAAAATGAAGCAGCTTCTCTGTACGAAATGTACATACGCGAAATTAAAAAGTTCAACATGCCGGTGTGGAGTGCCGCAGGCAATCACGAAAACTTTGGTATTGAACGACAATCATCCCTGGTAAGCAAAAAGAATCCACTGTACGGTAAGAAAATGTTTCAGCACTACCTTGGGCCAAATTACTATTCCTTTAACTATGGCGGTATCCACTTCATTGCGCTGGATGATATTGATTTTGAAGATCTTTGGTATTACGGTCACGTAGATTCCGTACAGGTAGAATGGCTCAAAAAAGATTTAGCTTCAGTTCCGGCAACAGTTCCGGTTATCACGTTTGCGCACATGCCGATGTTTTCCGGGGGCTTGAGCCTTTCCAACTTTGAAGAAGAAGGACCTGGCCGCTCCCTGGAAAGACAAAACGGGAAATTGCATTATCGTCACGTAGTTTCCAATGCACAGGAGTTATTAATGATTCTGCAAACTCACCTCTACCCGTTGTCACTGGCAGGCCACTTTCATGCCCGACAGGTTTTTACTTTTGAATCAACCGGGCAAAAGACCCGCTTCGAACAAGCCGCTGCTGTCGTTGGAAATGGTGGAGAAGGATTTATTGAAATGAGATCCGGAATTACACTGTACACTATAAAAGAGGGTCAGGTAAGTGAAGGAAAGTTTATTCCGCTGGATTAAAAACGTATACTAATAAAGGTTGAGAAGATTATCTTTCAGGCTTGCGATGAACCATTTAATACACGTACTGAAAGTAAAATCCAAAAAATCAGGTTAAAAATGAAAATTATTCGAAACATTATTGCCGTTATATTAGGCTATGCAGTTTTCGTCATCAGCGGTGTCTTGCTCTTTAAGCTCAGTGGCGTTGATGCACATGCAGATCCAACTTCAGAATTTATCGTTATCACGATTATTTATGGAATTATTTTTTCCTTCCTGGGCGGAGCTTTGGTACAGATCATTTCACCGTCAGGCAAGATTACGATAAACTATGTGCTGGCGGTTATCCTGGCGGGTTTTGCGGCTTTCTCATTTTTTAAGTCAACGGGCAATCATTATTCTCAGCTTGCCGCCATCTTCCTGTTCGCCCCTGCATCCATTCTGGGAGGTCTTATGTATTTGAAGCGAAAGCGCAAGAGAAGTGTAGTATAACATTTTACAAGAGAATATGTCGAATCTGTCAGATACTCGCAGAAAATACGAGATCGCTACCGTGCTGATCACCGCAGGAGGTAAGTTCATCTTCATGGATTTCCTGCAATGGAAGTTTCCGTTCATTGTGGCAATGATTTTTGCCTGGGGCGGATATGTGCTTTATCAGAATAAAAGAGATCATTCAATACTCGCGCATTGGGGATTTCGAACGGATAATTTTAAGAAGGTGCTCAGCATGGTTTTGCCATTCGGTATACTAGCCGTTTTGGCATTTTTCATTACCGGATACTTTCTCAACACGATCAACATTACCTGGCACATTATTCCCATTTTACTCCTTTATCCAATCTGGGGTGTTATCCAGCAATTCTTAGTAATTGGATTAATGGCAGGCAACTTACAGGATCTGGAAAATCAAAAGATGGGTAAACCGCTGATCATTTTCCTGACCGCCCTCCTATTCGGATTAGTACACTATCCCTATTATTGGCTCATGCTCGGCACGTTTGTGCTCGCGTTGTTCTATGGATTTATTTATCTTAAAGAACGGAACGTCTACGTGATGGGATTATTTCATGGCTGGCTGGGAGGCCTGTTCTTTTATACGGTTGTCAACCGCGACCCGTTTGCAGAAGTATTCGGTAAATTGATGAATGATCTTCCTTAAATGAAATTTTCCTTTAAAGCCAAAATTTATAAAGTTGGGATCAATCCCTGCGTAAAAGTTCCGCTGCGAATCACAAAAACTATGGTGGCCAGGAAAGGTTACATCCCGGTGAACGGAACAATTGAAGATTATGCATTTCAGCAAACACTTTGCCCGGTGAAAAATAATCCTTACCGGCTTTACGTAAACGGGATCATGCTGAAAGGTTCCGGAATGAGCCTGGGTAAAACCGCCCGGTTTGTAATCGAACAGGATCTTTCAAAAAAGCCCCGAAAAGACTCTACCATGTCTCCGGTTTTCAAAAAGAAGCTTATGGATAGCGGAGTATTTTCTGATTTCAAAAAATTAACACCAGCCCGGCAAAAAGAAATTATCCGGTATCTGCATTATCTGAAAACGGACGAAGCGAAAGCGCGCAACATGGCTAAAGTAGTTGATCAATTGAAAGCAGGCAAAGCCGGAAGAATACCCTGATCTGATTCTGATTACAGGTGATCGCGAATAAAAATGACAGCAAAAACAGGCACCCAGAACAGTATCTTAAACAAAAAGTGGATTATCAGCGCTTTGATGACAGATATTATCCAGTGATTTTTAAAGAACTGCCAATATGCGAGCGCCAGATACGCTGCAAATACCCATTGATAGATTTCATTGTTAAGCTTGGCGTACCCGAAGATCAAAAACAAGGGGATGAAAATGCATACCAATATGAGATGGCTGTAACCAACCACAAATGCATGCAGAACCAGATTCTCGGAATAGTTGGCCTTTCTTTTACGGAAGAATATCCAAGATAAAAATGCAAGCAATGGAGCAGTAATAATGAGACTGATAATTTTCCCATGCATTACAATGATCCGCATGCTCTGTGAGAAATAATAACCAAGCCAGGCCGGCATTTCATTAGCTCCATTTTCCCGGGTGTATCCTGAAGCCATTGATTCAAAATAGTGCGTCTTCGAAACAGTCAGCGCCCAAATAGCCGATGCGAGAACAAAAAAGGTCAATGGATTAAAATAAATCTTCCGTTTACCTTCCAGGTATTCGTTAGCTACATGACCGGGGCGATAGCTCAGCTCTTTGATGAGATACAAAAAACCTGCATCAGCATGTGTGATCGCATGAAAAAAATCGTGCAGTAAATGTTTAAATGTTATGCGATGAATATCAGCTTTCTGGCCGCACGACTGGCAGAATTTTCCGGTTAGAGTCGACCCGCAGTTTTTGCAGGCGGTTGAGGTTTCGGTCATTATTCAAAGATACTAACTTACCCGAAACAAGAAGGAACATCACATTTACATTCGTGAGAATTTTATACATCGAGGCGGTAGCCCTTGCCATGAACATTGGCCAGGTTCACCGATGTGTCGTGACGAAGTTTTTTTCTGAGTTTAGAGACGAACATGTCGAGGCTGCGACCGGTAATCACTCCTTCACTTTCCCAGATTTCTTTTAACAGCATGTCGCGTGTTAACAATTGATTGCGGTGTTCAGCAAACAGCTTCAGTAACATGGTTTCTTTTCGGGAAAGCTCAACCGTTTCACCTGGATGGATCAACAAACCTGTTTCCGGATAGAATTTATAAGAACCCAACGGAATAAATACTCCGGCTTCAGCAACGGGTTGTTTTTTGCGGCCCGGGAATCCAAAGACAACAAATCCCAGAAAGGTAATGCCAACCAACGCAATCCCTGTCAGCAATGTTTTATCGTAGATTTCCGTTTCTTTTTCAAAGGTGATCTGTACCGCATAACATTGCGATGGCTGTTTCCGGCCCAGGCACGGAACAATGCTCGACCTTCCTCCTATTTCATATCCATAGATAATGCTTTGATCGAAACAGCGAATTACATCTACGGAATACGCGGCCGGGAATTCATTTGAGGAAATTGTCCTTCTAACCACATTCACCAGCGAATCAGGCAAAAACGAAAAATCATGTTCAAACTCAATCAAAAAGGTCTCTTCATTCAGCTTGCGGACCGGCATCACGCGCGAGGTCGAGTCGCCCGAGCTTCTCAATAGCTGATGCCCGACATTCCGCATCATCAATAGCCTGCGGCTTTCTGAAAAACTATTGCTCCTGATCAGATTAAGACTTCCGGCAGAAAGTACGAGCATCAGCATAATCAGTACGATTGTAAAAGCAACTTTCGTTTTCATATCCTAAAAATACGAATTGATTAACAGCAAGTTTTAGAATTTACAATCATTTTACACCTTTTTACAGAAGGTTTACCACTGCAAGCGTTGGTGTTGATACGTTTGGACAAAAGATAATCCACATCGCCATGAAACAATTCCTCATTTTTCTCTTCGTCATTTGCTGGAGCAGTATCCAGGCTCAGTTAATTAACGGAAATTACCAGTTGATTACCCATAAAAGTGTGATCACCTGGAAAGTTGATTACTCAATCGGAACATCCGGCCATACCGGGACCTTAAGCCTTACCTCCGGTTCTGTTTTAATGAAGAATGGAATTATCGAGGGTGGTAATTTCATCATTGACATGAACAGTGTTTACGTTACCGACATAAAACCTGAGAATAAGGGAAAAAAGACCTTGAGGATCACCTGAAAAATGACGACTTCCTTGATACGGAAACTCATCCAAAAGGATTTTTCACTGTTATAAAATCAGTGGCTGGTCCTTCTGCTGATAAACCCACCCTTACCGGCTACCTGATGCTCAAAGGCGTTTCAAATACCATCGAATTTCCGATTACAGTAATAGAGGGTAAAGATGTGACCACGATAAAGGCTGCTTTCACACTTGACCGGACGAAGTGGGGAATTAATTATCAATCAGGCAGCATTTTTGGAACGTTGAAAGACGATGCTATTTCAGATATCATTGACGTGACGCTCAATCTTGCTTTCAAAAAGCCCTAATAGACCAAATATTAAAGCCTTTTTTAAAAAATCAATAATTTTTTAAACATTTGATTAAAACATCCGTATAAAATCAAAGTCTGCCGGTATATTTGCCGCGGAATTGAAAAGGATGACAAAAAAAGTAAAAAAGGAATCTGATCTCTCTACGGAGGAAAAAATAAAGGACGCAGCCCAGATCGTATTCATGAAGAAAGGCTATTCAGCCACACGCACACGTGACATTGCTGAAGAAGCTGGCATTAACCTGGCACTGCTGAATTATTATTTCAGAAGTAAGGAAAAACTTTTTGAATTGGTGATGATGGAGAAATTCCAGGCATTCTTCGGGGTGCTTTTTCCGATCCTGAATGACACATCAACTCCACTGGAAAGGAAGATTGAACTTATCTCCGAAGGCTATATCGATATGCTGACCGAAAATCCAGATCTGCCAATTTTCATTCTGAATGAGATCAGAACAAATGCGGATCGGATGGTAGCAAATGTGCGCCTCGATAAAATCCTGGCAGAATCAAGTTTGGTTAAACAACTCCGGGAACGCAGGCCCGATATACATCCGGTGCAATTTATCATGAGCATTCTCGGGTTAGTTGTTTTTCCGTTTGTCATGCGACCGGTATTGATTCAATCAAAAGGCGCTGACGACAAAATGTTCAATGCCATGATGATGGCCCGCAAAGAATGGATTCCGAAATGGACTGATTCAATCCTCAAGACAAAATAAATTTTTTTGCTCAACTATTAAACAAATGATTAAAACAAAATATTAAAACATCATTTCGCAATGAAACCCAAACTGCTCCTTTTTCTTCTCGCATGTGCCGGGGTTGCTCACGCACAATCGCTGACGATTGAAGAGTGCTATACATTAGCCGCTCAAAATTATCCGCTTGTTAAACAGCGCGAGCTGATCACCAAAAGCAATGAATACTCACTTCAGAATTTATCGAAAGGATATTTGCCTCAACTAACGGTTGTCGGGCAGGCAACATATCAATCTAAAGTAACGCAAGTTCCGATTGAACTCCCGGGAATGACTGTACCAACCTTAAGTAAAGATCAATACAAATTTTACGGAGAGGTGAATCAAACCTTGTTTGATGGCGGAGTGATTAAACAGCAAAAGATCACGCAGGAAGCAAATTCGGCTGTCGAGCAGCAAAAGCTTGAAGTAGAGCTTTACAAGATCAGGGAACGTATTAATCAATTGTTCTTCGGGATACTCCTGGTTGACGAACAGCTCAAGCAAACAGAATTATTGAAAACGGATATCCAGCTCGGACTTAAAAAGACTGCAGCTGCAATTGAAAACGGAACAGCAATGAAAAGCAATGCTGATGTGCTCAGGGCAGAAATGTTAAATGCAGATCAACGCACAACAGAGCTTAAGGCTGCCCGCATGGCATATGCTGATATGTTAAGCTTGTTCATTAACAAGCCTCTATCAGTCGATGCACAACTGGAGAAGCCCAAGACACCGGTTGTTACCGATGAGGTTAATCGCCCCGAGCTTACACTTTACAACTACCAAAACAAGACAGTTGATGCGCAGTACAAAATGCTTACAGCACGCAACCTGCCCAGGCTGAATTTGTTTGTGCAAGGTGGCTACGGAAGACCTGCATTAAATATGTTAAGCAACGAGTTTGAGTCTTATTACCTCGGAGGAGTACGACTGAACTGGTCTTTATCGGGATTGTACACCATGAAAAAAGATAAAGCCCTGCTCGATCTCAGTCGCAGAAACATTGAAGTGCAAAAGGAAACATTTCTCTTCAACACGAACTATACTTTAAAACAGCAAAGCGCAGAAGTAAACAAATACAATCAATTGCTAACCAGTGATGACCAGATTGTTTCACTTCGTGCAAGTGTAAAAAATACCGCTGTCGTACAGCTTGAAAATGGCATGATCAATACCAACGACTATCTGCGCGAGGTAAATGCAGAAGACAAAGCCCGTCAGAGCAAGATCGTGCATGAAATCCAATTGCTGATGGCCAAATACGCACAGCAGACTACAACCGGAAATTCACTTTAAACCCTGTCAGATAATAAATCAATATGAAAAAGTTAGTCATCATCTTAGGTATACTTGTGGCAATAGCTGTAATACTTACAAGCTGTGCAGGCGACAAGATCAAATACGATGCCTCAGGAACATTTGAAGCAGTAGAAACAATTGTTTCAGCAGAAGCAACCGGGGTAATCAAACTGTTTACTGTTGAAGAAGGTCAGGAACTTAAAGCCGGCCAACTTGTGGGATATGTTGACAGTGTGCAGCTATACCTCAAGAAGAAACAGCTCGAAGCCCAGGTTGGCGCAGTGCTTAGCAAAAAGCCAGACATTGCAGCTCAGATCGCTTCATTGCAGGAGCAACTGAAACAGGCACAACGTGAGCAGCAGCGTGTTGCAAATTTGCTGAAAGCGGATGCTGCAACCCAAAAGCAGCTTGACGATGCGAATGCACAGGTTGAGATCATTAAAAAACAGATTGCGGGTCAGGAGTCTTCTTTGGGTATCACCTCCAGAAGTCTGAACGAAGAAAGCGCACCGCTAATCATTCAAATCGCGCAATTGAATGATCAACTTGCCAAATGCAAAATTGTTAACGAGGTTAATGGAACTGTTTTAACCAAGTATGCAGAAGCGAACGAGATGACCACCAGCGGTAAACCGCTATATAAAATCGCAGATCTGTCGCAGCTTATTCTAAGAGCTTATGTAACCGGTAATCAGTTGTCGTCATTAAAGACAGGTCAAAATGTAACGGTGCTGATTGATGCAGCCGATCATTCTTACAAAGAATATCCCGGTGAGGTTCAGTGGATCAGCAGCAAAGCTGAGTTCACTCCCAAAACTATCCAGACAAAAGATGAACGCGCAAACCTGGTGTATGCGATCAAGATCCGTGTAAAGAATGATGGCCTGATCAAGATCGGAATGTATGGTGAGGTAAAGCTGACAGCTGAGACTGCTAAATACTAAAACCATGTACGCGGTAGAATTAAACCATCTCACCAAAGTTTACGGCAAGGAAAAAACCGTTGCTGTGGAGGACGTTTCGCTCACGGTAAATAAAGGCGAACTGTTTGGATTGATCGGCCCGGATGGCGCAGGTAAGACCAGCATTTTCCGGATGCTTACCACCCTCCTGCTGCCGGATGGCGGAAGTGCTACGGTTGACGGCTTTGATATCGTAAAAGACTACACGCATATCCGTAGCACAGTTGGATATATGCCGGGAAAGTTTTCGCTCTATCCGGATCTAACCATTGAAGAAAATCTGAGCTTCTTTGCAACCGTTTTTGGAACGACTGTCGAAGAGAACTATCACCTGATAAAAGACATTTTTGTTCAGATCGAAAAGTTCAAACATCGCAGGGCCGGAAAACTATCGGGTGGGATGAAGCAAAAGCTTGCATTATGCTGCGCACTCATCCACAAACCAAGTGTTTTATTTCTGGATGAACCGACAACAGGTGTTGATCCAGTCTCCCGTAAAGAGTTTTGGGAAATGCTGAAACGATTGAAAGCTCAAGGGATCACGATCATTGTGTCAACGCCCTATATGGATGAAGCCACATTGTGCGACCGCATTGCGTTGATCCAGGAGGGCAAGATCTTGTCGATTGAAACACCTGAGAACATTACAAAATCGTATCCGAACATTCTGTATGCCGTTAAGGCCGGGAATATGTATGCATTATTAAAAACCAT
>CAZHQP010000055.1:0-11819 GCA_964534735.1 uncultured Roseivirgaceae bacterium | reverse complement strand
TTCCTGCGCCACATGCAGTCGAGCCCCCGGCCTCAAGATTGTCCATCGCCACAATGTTCCTTTTGTTTGTCTGTACCTGAGGTTGAAATTGCCAACCCGGGCCGCCCCTGCTTTCACCACAATCATTATAAACCCTGCATATGCGATTCGTCCACCAGCATGTTGGAACGATGCTTTCTGCAGGGGCAGCTTAATCGGGTCAGACATGGTTCCTGATCCATCTTTCAGAAACACATCATGAGAGGCTGGTAAGCTTTGTCAGGGTGCTCTTGCCTTGCAACCCGACACTTACCAGCGTACACTCATAATTCTCTTTACTTGATGATGAGATGCAGCCGGATTCGGAATTCCATAAATCCATTTGTACTTTTCTCATTCTTAACAGGAAAAATTGCTCTCAAAAAAGCCACATTCCGAACTCAGTGATGCTGAATTGCTCGCGCAATACAAGCTTTCGGGCGAGAGCAACTGGCTGGGCATGCTCTATACCCGGTATACATCCATGGTGTATGGGGTTTGTCTGAAATATTTGAAAGACCGGGACGATGCAAAGGATGGGGTAATGCAGCTTTATGAGAAACTGACTGAAACGCTCAAAACGCACGAAGTGCAGCATTTTAAGAGTTGGCTATACGTAACTGCCCGAAACCAGTGCCTCATGCAGCTGCGCTCAAAAAAGGGAAAATTCACAGAAGAAATTTCGCCAACCCTTATGGAAACTGCTTCAGAAGTGCATCTGGAAGACGGTGTGGAGTTGGAGTCGAATCTTGGTAAATTGGACCAATGCATCAAAAAACTGAATCCGGAGCAGAAAATCTGTGTCCGGCTGTTCTTTTTGGAGCAAAAGTGTTACAAAGAAATCACCATCCTTACGGGATTCGATTTGAACAAAGTGAAGAGCTTCATCCAGAACGGAAAAAGGAATCTTAAAATCTGTATGGAACAAAATGATTAATTACAGTAACGATATTGAAAAATATTTAAGCGGTGAACTTACCCCGGCCGAAATGCATGCGCTGGAAAAGAAAGCCTTGAGCGACCCGTTTTTAGCAGAAGCTCTTGAGGGCGCTGAACAGATTGGCGGTGCAGAATTTTCAAAAGATATTATTTCACTAAACGAAAGCGTTCTCAAACGAAAAACCGTTTCAACATGGGCCTGGCCAGTACGCATTGCAGCCGGGATTATTCTTGTAGCCGTGGCCTCATTTATTGTCTGGATTGCTTTTAACCCGGAGCCCGAACAGAATCTAGCGCTCGAACAAACGACAGACACGCTTACAAGTTTAGCACAACAAACAAAGCCTGCCCCCGAATCATCTGCAACTCTCCCGGCACAACAGTATAAAAAAGCTTCAGACACTCCTCCACTGAAACAACCTGTTATAACTTCCAAAAAACCATCCAACGAACAGGTTGCTGAGAATAAAAAAACCGAACTGGCCCCTGAGCTTATTAAAGCTGTTACTGAAACCGGCAAGCCTGTTGATAAAGTAAGCACACCTCCGGCAGAAGACCGTTTCGAAGCGGAGAGCAAACGTACAGTTAAAACACTTGACCCGAATACAAAAGATCTTATCCAGTCTCCTACTGCTTCAGAGATCAGAAATGCAGAAGGCTATATTGCTGCTGTTGATGCACGCCCCACAATTGTTACCGGCCGCGTAATGTCTGCCGAAGATGGCACTCCGTTACCGGATGTTAGCATTGCATTAAAAGGCACTACTATTACCACAAAAACAGATGCGCATGGACGATATGCCATTGCTGCTGACAGCCGGAGTCAAACATTGATTTATTCTTCCGAAGGGCTGGAAAGAACAGAAGTTAAGTTTGATGGTATTGACAGCACCTACCTGCCGGTAAAACTTGAGATCACAGATGAAGCTCAGGAGGAAGCTGTAGTAGAAACCAGCGGCATGCGCGATTTCGGCCCGACTCACGTATATACCATTCCAACGCACCCTGAAATCGGGAACAGAGCCTTCAAACAATACCTCGAGAAAAATCACAAGTACCCGAAAGAAGCAAGAGAAACAAAAGTTGAAGGTACCGTTACCATTGAATTCCAGGTTGATGCCGCAGGTGCACTCAGTGAGTTTAAAATTGTGCGCGGCATTGGTAATGGCTGCGATGAAGAATTGATCCGGTTGATCTTACAGGGTGCCAAGTGGGTTCCCACTACCAAAGACGGGCTCCCGGTTGCTGACAAAGCCCGCGTGAAGTTCAAGTTTGAGCTGGAGGAGTAAAGTTTTGAAAAGCCTTCTTTCAATTGTTTTACTATCAGTTTCTACAGTCAGTTTCGCTCAAACTGATTCATCGAGCATTTATTATCAGGCATTACGTATTACACTCTCCATCTGGATAGCATCCATTCATCGGATACGATCATTTTTATGGATGACCGGAATAATGTATTTGATACAGAATTTAATTCTATTGGAAATCGAAGCATAATTTTTTTGACCGATGCTAACACAAATAAAATTTATAAAGATTTCGGCAAGAGAATAAAGCATCTTGCGGTAAAGCCTGCGCAAGTCAATGGTGATATCATTCAAATAAGATTTATTCCTTATTTTAAAGTTAATCCAAACACAAAGCTTTGGGGGAAAAGAAAAAAAGGCGAATTTCTATCATTTGAAGATTGGATAACCGTTCAATTCAAAATGGATCATCTTAAAGAGGAATTCCAATTTTTTAAGATTAAAAAGCCAGTGGCATCCTTTCCCGATAACCCTTCGAACAAATAAGTTTTTATATATTTATGAGCAAACCTAACCCGCTCATGAGTATCAAGAACCGTCTCATCATCATGAATTTCCTGGAGTTCTTCGTCTGGGGCTCGTGGCTAATTTCGTTGGGTGGATATATGTTTACCCTTCCGGGCGATATGTCAACGCGGGGAGCATTAGTGGGTGCAACATACGGCACGATGGGCATTGCTTCGCTTTTCATGCCCACCCTCATGGGTATTTTAGCTGACAGATTTATTAATGCTGAACGCGTACTAGGCATTTGTCACATTATCGGTGCAGCAGCGCTTGTATGGGCGAGCACGCTTACAGATGCTTCGATGATGTATTATGCCATTCTGGTGACAAGTCTTTTCTTCATGCCAACGATCGCGCTGAACAATACTGTTTCATACAGCATCCTTTCCAGCAACAACATTGAAATTCAAAAAGTATTTCCGCCCATTCGCGTGTGGGGAACAGTGGGCTTCATAATTGCCATGTGGGGTGTCGATCTGCTAGGCTGGACGAAAAGTCCAAACCAGTTTTTGTTTGCTGCTGCTGCCGGATTTCTGATGGGAATTTATTCACTCAGCATGCCTGCGTGTAAGCCAGCTAAAGCAACCAAAGGCAGCTCGCTCATCGAAACCCTTGGACTGGATGCCTTTGTGCTGTTCCGTCAGCCGAAAATGCTGATTTTCTTTTTATTTGCGATGATGCTGGGTGCTGCATTACAAATCACCAATGCATTCGGAGAGCCGTTTCTCCATGATTTTGAATCAACCTACTCCGGAACGTTTGCGGTAGAGCATCCGAGCTTATTGATTTCATTATCACAGATTTCGGAAACACTTTTCATTCTCACTATTCCATTTTTCTTAAAACGCTTCGGAATTAAAGCCGTTATGCTCATGAGCATTTTTGCCTGGGTATTAAGATTTGGACTATTCGGTATCGGCAATCCTGCAGAAGGCTTGATCTTCCTGGTGATGTCCATGATCGTTTATGGAATGGCATTTGATTTCTTCAACATCTCCGGATCATTATATGTTGAAAAAGAATCACCCGTGAGCATTCGCGCCAGCGCACAGGGATTGTTTATGCTGATGACGAATGGTATTGGTGCTCTGCTGGGCGGAATATTAGCCGGCAAAATCGTTGACTTTTTCACCGATGCATCAGGCGTGAAAGATTGGCCAAGCATCTGGTTCTCATTTGCAGGCTATGCGCTTGTGCTCGGGCTGATCTTCCCGTTTGTGTTTAAGTACAAGCACGACCGGAATGCGGTAACAAACGTTAACCATTAAGCACCAACTCTAAGTGGTCTGTGTCGACACAGACCACCGTGTGACCGCAGATACAAAAGTTATACCCTCTCCCTGGAAGAGTGCAGCTTATGTTGTGTAACAATGTGAATTTTATTTGGGTGAGGGTTTATAAAACTTCCACGAAGTCTTGAAGTTCTTTGTCAGTTTTTGATTGGTGAGAATAGCGCGTAGCATTTCAACCGGCATACTGTTCTCACGAAGCACGGCATCGTGATACTGTTTGTAGGTCATCTTGCCGCTATCCACCAGTTCTTTTTTCAATGCATAAAATTGAAATGCGCCTGTCATGTACGCCAATTGATATAATGGGCCATAGCCTCCGGTGAATGATCTTCTCACTTCCGCTGCAGCATTGGCACGCTCATGTCCCACCCGATCAACCAGGAAATCAATGCATTGCTGCGGTGTCCATTTATTCAAATGATAATTCAACGAAAAGATAATCCGTGCGCAGCGGTGCATCCGCCAAAACAACATACCTACTTTATCTTCCGGAGATTGCGGGAATTTTTTGTCCCATAGAATCAACTCCCAATACAATGCCCACCCTTCAACCCAGAACGGAGTGTAGTAATTGCGATACGACTTGTACCGATTGAACATAAAGCCCTGTAAATGATGGCCTGCGATTAATTCATGATGAACTGTGGCACGTGAAAAGTGCGGATTGTTACCGCGCATGCTCATCATTTTATCTCCGTATGTCATTTCATCGGTTGGATACGCGATTTGCAATACTTCACCTCCCAGAAAAAACGGGCTAACCAATTGCTGTCGGGGCGACATCATACTCATGCGCCAGGTTTCTTCAGCGATTGGAGGAATCGTGATGAGGTCATTCTTTTTTAAAAAATCAACTGACTCATTATACAGCTTCAGCATGGCCTCCGGCTGGTAGCCTTCCGGTACATAGCTTTGCTTCACTTTCTCCTGTGCCTGCTTCCAGTTATCCCCAAAGCCCATCTCGCGCGATGCCTTTAATAATTCTGCATCGCACCACGCAAATTCCGTATTCGCAATCTCGACCAGCTCTTCCGGTGAATAAGGGATCATTTCATATTGCAACAAGCGAAGCAATTCTTCCCTGCCAATCGGATTGCCAATAATGCCGCTGCCATCATCTTTCGGCAGCGTGGCTTCATCTACCTTTACTTTCAGTGCAGCTGCAAACTTTGTTAACGTTGTATCCAATCGTTGATATGGCTTGGTCACCCACCATCCGAATTGCGGATCGTACCCGTCATAAAATTCGAAGACACTTTTTAATGCTTTTTGCTGGCCTTTAATCGCTCCTTCTGCACGCGATGCAACTTCACGGGTCAGGTTAGGCTCTTGCTTCAGCTTTTTCATTGTCTCCTGGATGCTTTTGCTGATATCATCCAGTTGTTTCGCTACCTGATTGCTTTCAAGATGCAGGCCACGTCTGCGTTTTTTCTCCAGCTCATAAACCGGATAACCGATCGAAACATATTTCTCAACTTGCTTAATTTCTTTTTCTTCGATGCGCAACAGATCAAGCTCATTTTCAAGATCGCGCTTCATGAGCAGGTAATCAGCACGACCGCTTACCGACAGGGTTTCAAATGGTAACTGCTCAAGTTTATTAAGATAGTCTTTATAAAAAACCGTAAATCGTTCTCTGCGTTCAGGAGAATTTTGAACGAAATAAAACCGCTCGAGACTACCCTGATCTGCCTGAAATTGGGTGATAAGCTCATAAACTTCTGTCCCTGGCTGTTCAGTCTGGGCAGATGATGTTTTGAAAAACACCGCAAGTATACTTACAGTCAGGAAAATCTTGATTGATCTCATAAGCTGTTCAGGTTGATTGTTCTGTAAGTTTACTAAAATCCGGCTGGCTTAAGGGAAAAAAATACAGCACCGGCAATTATAACTACCGATTAAAAGCGGTCGTTAACGTTCAGTTTTGAACAACTGTAAAAATGCAAAACGCTAAAAAAAGCGAAATAACCTTGATAAAAATTCTGGTATGCTATTAGCTCAGCAAAAATAGATTAAATAAAGACCCACTTTGAAACGCGTATCGCTTGGAGAATTTGAAGAAATCGTACTGTTGACAGTTATGCTGCTGGAAGGTAATGCATATGGTGTTACCATTATGCACCAGATTATTGAACAAACCGAGCGTGCTGTGAGGCTTAATCAAGTCCACGCCTCCCTGCAACGGCTTGAAGATAAAGGAATGATCAAATCAAAGATGAGTGCACCAACTGCCGAACGCGGTGGCCGCAGAAAACGTCTTTTTACAATAACATTTTACGGACAAAAAACCCTCGAAGATATTCAATCCGTACGCGCTCATTTATGGGGTATGATTTCCAGCATCAAAAATTCATAAGTCATGAAAGGAGAACGACTTAATCATCAACCCCCTGCCTGGGCAAAAAAATTGCTCGCGCGATGGTGTGATCCTTATACGCTGGAAGAGGTTGAAGGAGATCTGGAAGAAGAATTTTTATATCAATGTAAAAAATCAAGTGTTCAAAAAGCCCGCTGGGACTACATCCTGAGTGTTCTGGCCTTTATAAAACCTTTTTCAGCAAAACGAAAATCATCAAATACATCACTTATGTTGTCTACTCAATTTAAAATATCCTTCCGGCATCTGATGAAGAACAAAGCGTTTACGTTCATCAACGTCTTTGGACTTACGCTGGGATTTTTATGCTTCATTCTGCTGAGTCTTTATATTCATGATGAATTGAGCTTTGATCTTTTTCATAAAGACTCTGCCCGAATCTATCGTGTGCTGCAGCACGAAAAGATGGAAGATGGAACTACGCGAAATGTTGCGACAACCGCAGCGCGGGTCGGCCCGGAGATTGCCACTCTATTTCCGGAAGTTGAATCAACCCTGCGGATATCGACCCTCGGCCGCCTTACCATGGGCAATGATCCGGCTAATCGCGGATACGAAAGAATTACCATCACGGATTCAAACATCTTTTCATTTTTTGATTTTTCGCTTGTGGAGGGTGATCCAAACACTGCGCTTACCAAACCCGATGCAATCGTTGTGAGTGAATCATTTGCCATCAAATATTTCGGCACCACAGATGTTTTAGGAAAACAAATCTGGAGTAACCTCATGCGCGATGAGAAAAATGTAGACTTAACTATAACGGGTATTATGAAAGATTTCCCGAAGAATTCTCACCTCCAGTTTGAAGTCATTTTTTCAGATTCAAACTGGAAATCTGTATTTCCCTGGTACCAGGATTTTATTACATCCGATTGGGTAAGCAACAGTTATCTTACTTTTGTCAAGCTCCGCAATCCGGAGAATCAGGAATCGCTTGGACCCAAGATCACAAACCTGGTGAAGGATCATTATCCGGTAACAAAAGCATTCAAAAGCAATTTTTCATTGCAACCATTAGGCGATATCCATTTAAACTCTGCCGGCATACAAGATAGCGATGCTGCAACTAACGGCATCAACCCGTTTTACTTATACATGTTTGCAGGAGTTGGGTTTCTGTTATTACTGATTGCCTGTTTGAATTACATGAATCTTTCTACAGCAGCTGCGCTTAAACGCACACGCGAAATCGGAACACGTAAAACATTAGGTGCACAACGTTTACAATTGATATCACAATTTGTAACCGACTCGATTGTGCTTTCACTCATTGCGCTTCTGCTCGCATTATTAATTCTGGAAATATCTCTTCCTGCGATCAATCAGTTTACCGATAAGGAGCTTAAACTATTGGATCTTCCGCTTTCATGGAGCCTGGGTATCCTTGCCATACTCTTCATGGCCTCGTTACTATCGGCTTTTTATCCGGCCTTTATTACTGCGCGCGTATCTCCGGCTGAAGCCTTGCGGAAAGAAATCCGTATGGGTAGTGCCCGGTTGCCGCTTCGAAAAATACTGGTGATTGCTCAATTCATGATCTCCATCATTATGATTTCTTCAACACTCATTATTTATGAGCAGTTGAATTATATGCGCAATAAAGACATGGGAGTTGAAACCGAGAACTTGCTCGTTATTGACATTAACAGCGCACGCCTGCGCAGAAACTTTGAAAGCATTAAAGCTGAATTTGCGAAACCCGCTGAAGTAATCAGTGTTTCAACCTCTACACGCGTACCCGGTGAATGGAAAGGCTTTCCGATGGCAACGGTAAATACGTTGGGTGAAGCGGTTGGCAAGGAATTGATCTATATTGGCATTGATAATGACTTTCTCAAAACCTATGATATTAAGCTTAAGGAAGGACGAAATTTCACTGCCGGTCCTGCTGATTCAAGTAAAGTAATTTTAACTGAACTTGCCGTGAAACAACTCGGACTTACCAATCCAATTGGTCAGATCCTTGAAATTCCAACGGTTCGCTGGGGCGGAAGCATTGAACCGCTGGAAAAGCCTTTTCGGGTGGAAGTGGTTGGTATTGCAGAAGATTTTCATTTCCAGTCTCTCCGCATAGATATGAAGCCGATCATTTTCGTGGCCCCCAATACTCCGATTCAGCGAATTGATTACTATACGCTTAAAATAAAAACCAACGACTGGCCTGGAATCATTGAAAAATTAAAATCCATCAACACAAGTATTGATGCTGATAATCCGCTGGAATATACTTTTCTGGACAGCCGCTTTGAAGAATTTTATAAAGCGGATGCACAGCGGGGACAGATATTTTTAACGTTCTCCTTAATTGTTGTGCTTATCGCCTGCATGGGTCTTTTCGCACTGGTATCGTATGCCGTTGAGGCGCGCATAAAAGAGATTGGCATCCGGAAAGTTTTAGGTGCTTCTGCACAAAACATAATAGGCATGATCTCGAAAGAGTTTCTGATTCTGGTTTTGATAGCGTGTGTGCTGGCTGTGCCGGTAGCGTATCTGTTTATGCAGAAATGGCTGAACGAGTTTGCTTACCGGATTGATTTGGGAGCAGGAATTTTTGTGTTGGCAGGAATTGTTATTTTAATAATAGCAGGAATTACAATCAGTTTGCGGACGGTAAAAGCAGCAACCGTAAACCCGGTAAAATCGTTAAGAAATGAATAACCTGTATCTATGAATAAAATATCCCTAACCCTTATTACGGTAATGCTTCTCTCTGCTTCAGCAGTTTACAGTCAGACTTCTGATAAAGAGCTTGTAAAAGCAGCTATTGAAGATTATGTTGAAGGCATCTACCAGGTTCAGCCCGATCGTATAAAAAAATCGGTACATCCTGAGCTTGTTAAGAAAGGCTACTGGAAAGGAAAAGACAAAACCGAATATGCGTATGATGGAATCATGACGTTCGATCAGCTCATAAAGCTGGCCGAAACCTGGAATGCAAAAGGCCAATTGGCAAAAGATGCTCCCAAAAAAATCGAGATCTACGATGTGCAGGACCAAACTGCATGCGGCAAGCTAACGGCACACTGGGGCACCGATTATTTTCAACTCGCGAAGATTGATGGAAAATGGATGATCATGAACATTCTTTGGCAGGGACCTTTACAAGCTAGCAACAAGTAAATCACTCAGTTTTACAGACAGAGAAATGCGGATGAATATCCGCATTTTTTGTTTCCGGGATTTTGTACCTTCATTGATATGATGTCACGCAATTTAAAGCTTCTCATTATCCTGATTATTGTTGGTTCGCTTTCGGCATATTTCATTGCTATCGTTATTCCGACACAGCTTGCCAGGCGGAGCTATGAAGCTGCAAAAACACTGGGCGAAGATTTTAGAAAAGCATTTCAGTTTACACCTGAGATTACAGTTAATAATACCGTTGTGCTCAACCAGCAGTCTGATGTGCTTGAGCTGGCGCTCATTAACCAGAATTTTGAGCACCGGTATGCATGGACAAATTCCTGGCTCGGAAGCACCAAGAAAATTTTCATTAAC
Source organism: uncultured Roseivirgaceae bacterium (assembly GCA_964534735.1). GTDB lineage: Bacteria > Bacteroidota > Bacteroidia > Cytophagales > Cyclobacteriaceae > UBA2336. The sequence continues at coordinate 1,878 of CAZHQP010000055.1, read as the reverse complement.
GGTTCGTTTGATGCAAAAGCAGGGTTTGATCTCCACGAGAAATTCACGATCCGGTTAGAAGATGACGCAGCTTATATCACACTTCCCGAAGCGACCATACTTTCGGTAGAATCAAAAGGTGATATTACCTATCGGGATGAGCAGGGTATCTGGAATTGGGTAAACATGAACGACCGGACAAACGCAACAAATGCATTCATCACCGATGCCCGCAGAACTGCGGAGCAGGCAGCATTTGTCAAGGAAGCCCGAACCAAACTGGAGCTCCGGATTATGGACCTGTTAAAGCCCTACGCAAAAGAAATTCACATCCAGTACGGACTCGGAACAGGCCATTTTATCAAAATAAAAAACGCCAGTATATAACTAGCGTTTCCCATAATTCATAAAAAACCTTTTATACAACTTTCTTCCGGATCACTTTCGCATACGTGCGGCTTACCGGAAAGCTTTTCCCGGTTTGCATTTTTACGATCATACCACCATTGAAGTGCTTTTCAATTTCTTTCAAAAAGTTGATGTTAATGATTGTACTCCTGTGAACACGAATGAACGTATCCGGATTTAAAATTTCTTCCAGCTTGCCAATTCCTGATGAGCTTACAAACTGATCGTTCTTGGTCGTTAGAATTGTGTAATCACCTGAAGCCTCAAGGAACATAATTTCTTCAACAGGCAGGTTCAGTAACTTTTCAGATTTCTGAACAAAGATGTGCGAATCGTATGAAGTTTTATTTTCAGTCTTCATGCTCCGCAACAGTTCACCTACATTGTTTTGCTCAAGCTGCATGCGGCTTACTGCACGATCAATCGACAGCTTAAAGCGCTCCTGATCGATTGGCTTCAGCAAATAATCAACTGCATTTTTCTCAAATGCTTTGATCGCATATTGATCGTATGCAGTTGTGAAGATCACAAACGGATCGTGCTCAATATCATCCAGTACATCAAAGCCGGTCATGCCAGGCATCTGAACATCCAAAAATATTAAATCAGGTTTTAATTTGTCAATCAACTCAACAGCATCTTTACCTTTATCAGCTTCACCAATGATGCTGATCTCCGGAGTATTTTCAATATATTCTTTTAACAGATCACGGGCTAATTGTTCGTCATCAATTATTAAACAGGTAATGTTCATCTTCTACAATTTATATTGCTAATTTATACTAAAATTTTATACTGCTTTGCTTTTCACTTCTTCAGCTTGCTCGACCAGCCGATTCTCGTCAGTTACCGGAATAAAAAAGCTGACTGAATATCCCCATGTGCTGGAGTGAATCCTCAGTCCTGAGCCCGGCCCGAACGTGCTGCGCAAGCGTTCATCTGTATTGCGAATGCCGACTCCGCTTGAGTTTCCGTCCATAACCTTCTTCGAATTAATACCCAGGCCATCATCTTTTACTTCAAAAAAGATCATTTGATTAATCCGCTTCACCGTTACAACAATCGTACCGCCTTCATCTTTCGGGGCAATGCCATACTTAACGGAATTTTCTACCAGCGGCTGAAGGATCATCGGAGGGATTACAATTGCAAGGCAGGTATAATCAACCTGCTTCACAAATTTCAACCGGTCGCCAAAACGTACCTGCTGAATACGAATATAGTTATCAATAAAGTCAAGCTCGTGCACAAGCTTCACAGGCTTGTCACCATGCGAATCAAGCGCATACCTGAAAATATCGGAAAGCTGCGTAATCACTTTTCTCGCTTGCTCTTTGCTGGAACCAACCAGCATATTGATAGAGTTAAGCGTATTAAATAAAAAATGCGGATTGATTTGCGACTTTAATAACGAGAGTTGCATCTCACGGTTTTTCAAGGCAAGTTCACCTTTCTCCTGCTCACGCTTCTGCATGTGTTCAAAATACCGGA
>CAZHQP010000054.1:0-11833 GCA_964534735.1 uncultured Roseivirgaceae bacterium | reverse complement strand
GAGAGATATGTATTCAACCTGCTGTAGTAAACCTTATCCGTAAATTCTTTCTGATCAAAGGCTGCGTTTATACTGGGATCGAAACTGCCCCGGGCGAGCCGCACCTCCTGACGCGCAACTTCCCCTAAAAGGCCTGCCTGTTTTACTACCGGATGATTCGAAAGAATAATCTGATAGAACTCATCGATCGTGAAAGTCTCCAGGGAATCATCCTGAGCCTTCACATTCTGCGCACCCGCGATACGACAGAACGTTGCTTGTGCAACGATGAATAAAAGCAATACTTTATAACAGTATTTCAGCATACAATTATTTTTACTACTCGTTGATTTTACTGTCTGATGTCTTGGGCTTAACTACTTCGTTCAAAGGTTCTTTGTAAAGACTGGGAGGGAAGCCGTTTAGCTGGCGCCACATCTCGTACCACACCGGCACATCATCCAGCATCACCCATCCCTTAATACCCGATCCATTCCTGAGTTGTTTGGGCCACGGTTCATCTGCAGAATCGGGAGTTACCAATACCCTGAATTCTCCCGGCTTGGTGTTTACGTAGTCAATCACCTGTATCTGGCCGCCAAATGTTCCTACCGACACACTTGGCCACCCGGAAAACTGAAGCGCTGGCCATCCATCAAATTGAATCCTTACTTTTCTTCCCGCACTTAACAACGGAACATCCATCGCCTTAACATATAGTTCAACTGCAATGTCTTCTGCTTTGGGCATGATGGTGCATACAGGTTCGCCCTCTTTGATTGTTTCGCCCAAGCCTCCCCGGACAGCCTTTACGATGTAACCATTTTGAGGTGAAAGAATCTGATATTGATTGTTACGAATTGAAACATTGGAATATTCATTTCGATACTTGGCGAGATCTCCCTGGCCATCGAAGATTTCCGCCAGCGTATTACTCAAGTCAGATTCAGACTTGCTTATTTTATCCAGGTATTCCGCCTGAACACGATCAAGCTCAATAGTGGCATTGGTATAATCTGCAAGCGCTCCCTGGTATTTGTATTCAATATCCTGAAATTTTGTTAACGGTATGTTGCCTGCCTCATAAAGCTTTTTATTTCGTTCGTAGAGGCTCTCTGAATTTTTGAACCTGATTTTCTCTGCATCAAGCTTGGCGCGCGATTGTTTGATTTTGTTATCAAGCCCCTGTTGAAGCGCGCGAATTTGTCTTTTCAAAGCATCGGCCTTTTGATTCTTGGACTTCAGACTGCTTTCTTTTGCCTGGATCTGTTCCTGCATCCGCGACAGTAACTGTGGATCAAAATACTTTTCCTTAACCTCGCTAATGCTAACAATGGTATCTCCTTTACGAACAAATTGTCCTTCCTGCACATGCCATTTCTTTATCTGCCCGGCAATAACAGCCTGAACCTGCTGCGGCCTGTTCATGGGATTGAGCGCTGTTACGCTTCCTGCACCGCGAACGTTCTGCTGCCACGGCATAAACAGAAATATTATAAATATTACACCCAGAATAATCAGCCAGCGTGCAAGTATTCTTGCCGCTTCAGGCGCTTTAAGCGCACGAAGTGAATAAAGCTGGTCTTGATTTATCGACTTGTCGATATGCTCAGAAGAAAGTTTTAACATCGCTTACAATTTAATCCAGGTAACTATTTATGGTTCCTTCTTTAACAAGATCCCCGAAGGTACCTTGTGCACTGATTATCCCATCGTTCATAATCAATACCCGCTGACAGGCCGCCATTACAAGGGGATCATTCGAAACAGCAAGGAGTGTGTATCCGTTTTCAGGAGAAATGATTGCACGGATCAGATCCAGCTTCACCTCTTTTTTCATACCACTGAAAAAATCATTCAGAATTAACAACGATGGCTTCTTGGCGAGACATCTTGCCAGGATAAGTCTTTGAATGAAGGATGAGGACAGGCCTTTGCCACCGCTTACCACATGGGTATTTAGTCCGTGCGGCAGGCGATTGATTTCATCCGTAAGGCCCACGCGACTGATTGCATCAAGTGCGTCCTGCACACTTTCCATCGGCTTGCCAACCGTAACATTCTCATAAATTGTTCCATCAAAAATATCTTCCGGTGAAATGTTTTTTCCCATCCGATCCCGTAGATGCGTGAGATCAAGATCCCGAAGTGAATAGTTATTAATCGTTACAATCCCTTCAAAGTTGGGATGCAGGCCAGCGATTATATTGGTTAACGTTGTTTTGCCTGAACCGCCCGTACCCGTTATGCAGACACGCTCGCCTGGCGAGATGGTAAACGTTATATTCTTTAAAATGTCGTTGCCTGAATTTGGATAGCGATAGCGCAAATCTTTTACAGCAACCGAATAGCCTGCTCCGGCTATGCTTGCCGGAAAATCTATTCCACCCGACTTTTCAAGCGGGAGATCGGTAACCTGTGCGACTTTGTCAACAGCCGTCAAAAGATCATAGATGACATCCAGGTACATAATAATCTTTTCAACAGCATTTATAATTAATATGATTACTACTTCAGCGGCAACAAACTGCCCTAACGTTATCTCGCGATTAACCACAAGGACTGTTCCCATGATTAGCATTGCACCTGTTACAGTTGCCTTAAATAACAGGATATAAGTGAATTGACCCAGCAGAGTTGAAAAGTGTGCCTTGCGATATTTCAGGTAGTTATTAACATTGTAATCGGTTTTTTTAATCGGAAGGTCTGTTGTTCCTGCAAGTTTAAATGAATTGAGTGCACGTCCGAGTTCTTCAAGCCACTGTGCTACTTTATACTTATACTTCGATTCCTGGATAGATGTTTCCAACCCTTTGGGGCCTGTCAGGTAAAATATCACGGCCAGGATCGTAACCAGAACCAGGCTGAAGAAAACAAAGAACGGATGATAAAGACTGAGAAGCAGCAACCCGAAGAGTATCTGAATCGTACCGGACGACAGGTCAATCAGGAGTTTTGGAAGACCTTTTTGAATCGTCATGATATCAAAGAAACGATTAACCAGTTCAGGTGTATAACTGGTCAGGAGGGAGTCAATCTTTAACCGTGGAATCCGAAAACTAAATTCAAGAGCTGCTTTCGTAAAGATGCGTTGCTGCAGGTACTCAACCAGGCTAATCTGCATGATTTGCAATCCGCCTGCGGCCAGTATTCCAACAATTACGATTGCTATCAGAACATAAACCGAACTGAATACGACTCCACCGGAGATAAGCTCCACCGTAGACTGAATGCCCAATGGCAATATCAGGCTCATAAGCCCGACAATCATGGCAAAGAAAAGAATATACAGGATGTCGCGCTTTTCCGTGGAAAGAAGGCGTAACAGCCGGGATACCGGTTTAAGCTTAATCCCCTGGTCAGGCTGTTCGCTTGAATATTCACTCACCAGGCTTCGGTAGGCAGCCACTACAAAGAATATTATCTTCTCGTCCGGGGTCGTCAGCAGATGGAGGCGGCTCAAATCTTCGCCTGGCGCCTGCGTTGACGAATCTTCTTCGATGCGTGTTAAAATCCCTGAACGCTTTGATGACGGATGTATTAATACCGGGACCAGGTCATCGCCTGACTTTTCAAACACCAGCAGGGGAGCCTTTTCAGTTTTAACCAGTTTGTCGAACGATGCTCGTTCCAGAGAATATTCAAGTAAGAGCATCCTGATCTTGAGCCCCGCTTCCAGCAAATCCCTTTTGAATTCCGGGAAGTCTTCGGAGGAATACTTTCGGTTGTTGATTTCTGCAAAGTAAAGATGAGATGCATCAAACTGGTGCTTAATGATCAGAGACGACTCTTTGAGTATGCGAATAATCTGAAGGTTATTCATTTTTTGGCAGGCGTTATGGTATTGAGAATAAGTTCTTCCAGGAAGGTGTAGAGCATCTTATGACTTTCCTTCATGTTGTGATCAATATCCGAGAGGGATGGCAGGTGCTTTGCATAGAAGAGTTGATGTGTGGCAGCGAGCAGCGCTGTGCTAACCAATGAATGAGCAAACCTATATTCCGGATTTATCTCCAAAACAATCGCAGCAATTTTCTTGCACACTGACTTATACGGGAGGAATAATCCTTCTTTATTATCACTGTCTACCTGTTTGGTCAGGTATGTTTTTTCGAACTCCGTAATGACAATGCGCTGAAGCTGACCTGCTTTCAACAAATCTCCGGATTCCCGTTTTGTATCTTCTGTGAGAATAAGCAGGCACCGCTTGAGCCTGTCCACCGGGTTTGTGACATTATTAGTTTCGAACTCGATCCGGTGCTCCAGCCAGGTCCAGTACCAGTCAATCAGGTATAAAAGAAGGCGGTGCTTGTTCTCAAAGTATCGGTATACAGAGGCCTCTGTTGAACCGATGTCGTCTGCAAGCTTTTTAAACGTAAACTGTTCAAAGCCGAGCCGGTCAATCAGTTCGATACTCTTTAATATAATGCTTTGACCCAGGGCGGTGTGCTGCGGATCGCGCAAAAAAAGGTTCTGGTTGAGCTGGAAAGTTAGTATTGCCATTAATAATGATAGTATTACTATTGTAACGCATTACACCCTGTTATGTTTACAAATCCCGAAAATTTTCTTTCTGACATCGGCAGAAGACCCAATTACCCCTTTTTGCTTGTCCCGGCCGGGCGAAAACGTCAAAATTCTTTATGGTACCGCTGAAATTGATGATAGTTAACCTAAGTTAATATTTATTATCTTTACTTACCCCCGGCTCAAATCAAATCAGTATCATGAAGAAAATATCGTTGGCTCTGCTCGTCACGTTTATGCTCGTGTCGCCTTGCCGGGCAATGGCATCAGCATCCTCGCCTGATGACCTCATTGCAAAAATGAAAAGCGCGCTTGCGCCCTTGTTCACCGAAAACGAAGACTACACCCTTTCCGATCTCAGCGTTACCGAAACAGGCGGGGGCTACCGCATCAGCGGCAACGCCACGTTCTTTCAAATCAGCAGCGTTACCCTTGTCGCCACGTTTCCCAACAGCGAGGTGATGGCGCGGTTCGAACTTCAGTTCCCGGGCGGCAGTGTTCTGCCCGAGGCAGCACAGCAGAAATTAGCCAAACAGAATTTTACTAACCGTATCCCGGCCGATATCCGGAACGTGGTCACATTAAACTCACTGTACCTCGAGCTCGCACAAAATACCATCAGCACGGTGGGCATTCAGTTCTCCGGCACACGCGCGTGGCAACCGGTGTCAGGCATCACAGCAAAAGATATTACGGTCGATTTCAATCTCAATAATCCGCTAAGTGCCGTGTCGGTTTCGGCCACGCTCAGAAGCAACCTCACACTGGGTGAAGTAAATATTGCGGTGACGTCTGTATTGTCAAGCAACTCAAATGATTGTGTGCTGGCAGGTGAAGTAAAAAGTTTAAGCTTCGGCAATGTGCTCGCATCCATCGGTATGCAGAAAGCGCCCGAGTGGCCCGATGCCTTGTGGAACCTCGCGATGCAGAACGGAAAAATTTCAGTCGCACCGTTCGCGAAAACAATGGCCTTAAGCCTTACGTCCGACTTTGGCGAAGTGGAGTTTTACATCAACGGATCAACGGTACCCACAGAGTTTATGGTTGGTGTTTCACCTCCGTCCGACTTTTCGTTCGCGAAGATTGATCCTACACTAACCGTACTCGATAATGTTGGGTTGAAGAACACTGCACTCGTGCTGGCATCGTCCACACAGAAGACCAGGCTGTCGCTGTTCCGCAAACTCGGGCAGGAAACCGAAGTCACGCGCGGCCTTACGTTGCTCTCGCTGTACGACATCTCGGCCGTATCAAAAGAACTTCAGAACATGATCGGCAAAAGTTCGCTGCTGTTGCGCGCCACCGTCAGCAACAACCCGGCAGAAATGAAACTCGTGGCCTCACTCGATTCCAACATCCCGCTTGACGTGAAAAAGAATGTTATCCTGAAGAACGTGAACTTCACACTTGCACCCAACCCTGCAAGCTTCACCATCAGCCTCGGGGGCATGCTGGAAGTAACAGCCGACAAACGGAAGCTGTTGTTCACATCAAACATTGCAGTCGACATCACCAACGTGGAGCTCAGCATCCAGGGAATCATGAACGGCACCTGGGACCGCCCCTTCGACACCAACGGAGTTCAGGTAAGCGACCTGGGACTCGGAGTGGGAGTAACGTTTAAGTCGGTACCCATCCCGATGCCCACGCTGCAGTTTAAAGGAAAAATTAAAGTCGGTAATCCGGCCAGTCCGGCTTTCGCGGGCGACATGACTTTTGCACTCGATCCCTCCAACCCGACACAATGCATGATCGATGCAGGCTTCGACCAGATCTTAATGAGCGACCTCGTAAAAGTTGTTCAGTATTCATCGCCTTCGTTTACCGTTCCGGAAGATTCGCGCAAAACCGTGAACTCCATCGCCATGACTGATGCGCGGCTCACCATTGTACCCGGCCTTACCACCGTAACCGTGCTCGAGAAGATGTACGATCCCGGCTTTCTCATCAAAGGCAAAGCAACGATAGACGGCTACGCAACAAGTTTGCTCGTTGGAATTTCTTCAGCTGGTATCAAGGCAGGAGCGAGCATGACCGGCATTGTGTACGAGCCGTACTTTTCGTTCACCGGTGCGCTGGGCAAACCCGATCCGTACTTTAACCTCACGCTGAGCACCACTAATCCAAAGTCGTCCGGGTTGGGTTACAGCGGCAAAGCAACTGCATTGAAACTTACTGCCGAATCGGAGATGATGCTCAACGACAACGGCTTCATGCTCTACATGAATGGAAAGATCTTTAACCTGTTCCAGGCGAAACTTCAGATTGCAGCAGGCAGCACCAAAGACGGTCCGGGGTATGCTGTTAAGGCTACCATGGATTCCGATCTGCAAAAGTACATTAGCGATGTAGCGTCAGCCGAGATTGATCGGGCAACGAAGAATTCACAGACTGCTTTCCGCGAAGCGCAGACCACACTCACCGCCAAGCAAAATGAAGTGAGCACCTTGAACGTTGAGATCGAGAAACAACGCGGCATTGTAAAAGCCGAACGCGATAAAGATTGTGACAAGTTCAATGCGGCAAGTGCGCAGGTATCGAAAGACAAAAAGAAAGTAAACAACCTGAAAGACGACATTGACGAGAAAGAAGACAAGATCAAAAAGCTCGCGAAAGAGATTGAAAAAGATCCGCTGAAGGCACCCGAGAACGGAGCGAAGATCACCAAGCTGAAAGCCGAGGTGGTGAGCCTTGAAGCTGCGCGCGCCACGGCCCGTGAAGTATTGAAAGCATCCGAAAAAGTATTAACGGGGTTGGGCAAAGGTTGCGATCAGACTCCGATTGATCTTGATCCGCGGGTAGCATCCGTGATCACTGCCCGCGAAACAGCCGACAAGAGTCTGCAGGCGGCAAAAGCTGTAGTGGAAGGCACTGGTGCAGTCACCACAGGTTCGCTCAAGGCTACGAAGTACATCGTTCAGAAAGGTTCCACCGGAGTGGTAACAATTACCTACGCCTGCTTCGAATCGAAGCTGAACGTAGCCGATGGCGGCATGGTGAGCATGAAAGTAAAGGGCACCTATGCAGGCGACCCGATCGACACCGCGTTTACTATCAACCTTGCCAGCCCGAAAGAAACCGTTGAAGCCTGGGCGAGGGAGATGCTGAAGTAGGTGGCAACTGTTTCCGTCCCGAATGGATCTGTGTAAAACAATTATAAATATTCTTTTTGATTTCTCTTTGAGGTGAATCGGCCAAAGAAATCAAGCAATAGATCAGGTTGACTAAGCGGCTGAAAATTTTGTTTGACAATCCATTACTTTAGATTAAAGGAGTCAAAAATCTAAACCTTTGAAGGCATGAAGGTGTTAAATAGTAAAGTCCCTCATGCAAAAACCGACTTTCATTACAGGATTGAGATCTTACGTTGTTTCCAAAAACGTTCTGAGGCAGAATCTGCCCGTTCGCTGTCCTGCTTTCCATGGATTGATCTTTCCCCATATGGCGCGTAACATTATTAATGCCTGATATTTCCACAAAACCCCCAATCAACACACACGTGATTAACCTACTCCGGCAGCATATTATTGACAGACTTGGTAAAGAACCTGAGAATATTGAAGAAGTGCTCAGTCAATTTGTTCCTGTTCAGGCAAAGCGCAATGAACAGATCCTGACTCAGGGGCAACCATGCAAGTTTGTTTATTATATCGCTTCCGGTTGCCTTCAGGTTTACGTGTACGACCAGGAACTGAATGAAACTACACGCGATATTATTACCGAAAATAACTGGTGTACAGAGCTGATCAGTTTTGGAACCGGTGTCCCCGCTGCAGAAAATATCCGGGCTGTCGAAGAGTCGGAGCTTCTCGCTATTGACCAGGCTTCCTTTCGTAACATGATGATGAAAATTCCCCAGTTTGATGCAGTCTACAAACAGATACTCGAAGCGTCCTATGCCAATTCCGTATATCGGTTAAATACATTCATTTCAATGTCGGCACTCCAACGCGTTAAATGGCTTATGACGTATCGGCCCGGCTTGATGTCCCGCCTTTCGAGCAAGCTGATCGCCTCATACCTGGGCATATCTCAGGAGACTTTCAGCAGGCTGAAAGCCAAAATCTGAAAACGTTGACATTTGTCAAGAACGAACGGGTTTTAATAGCTGAATTTTGATTCAACATTAAAACCCAATATGTATGAAAGAATACCTGTTACTATTTCGCAACGCAAGTGGTGAAACCGGTTATCTGGCTTCCACCCAGGACATGGCCGAGGACATGCCCAGGTGGCAAGCGTGGATTGGAGGGATAGCCTTGAAGGGAAAACTAGTTGCAACTGCCCCGATCGAATACACTTCGGAAATTTTTATCGGTACAAGTTTTCAGAAAGGCCCGTATAAAGAGAAGGACAGTGTACTTGTGAGCGGATTTCTGATTTGCAAAGCTGATTCGCCAGAAGAAGTTAAAGAGTGGAGCAAGACCTGTCCGATTCTGAAGTATCCAAAGAGCAGTGTTGAAATCCGGCCACTGGCTCCTTTCCCGGTTAATTAAACTTAAAAACTATGAATAAGCTACTTAACATCGGGAGATGGATCTTCCCAGCGTCCTTTTTTTTATATGTCGGTTTGCATTTGGGTAAGCCTGAAGCAGGGGCAGCTTTTGTACCTGATTATCTCCCTTTCCCTTACTTCCTGAATTACTTCACGGCCGTGTGCATTTTATTATTCATGATCAGCGCGTTCATCGGGAAGTATGATAAGCTTGCCTATTCGCTTATGGCCCTTTACGTGATATTGATGGCGATACTGGTGCATTTACCAAGAGCCATGGGACATGAACTCAATGTTGAAATGATGAGCGGGAGCATAGCACGGGAAAAGGAAATCGAACTTGTTAATATTTTCAGAAACATCATGATCGCAGGTGCACTCATGGGTTTTGCCCGGTTTGTGGCAAAAGACAAACGGGTTATCGGTTAATCACCGGTTGCCGTATCGATCGGAGAGGGGACATGGGTCCCTTCTTATTTTTTGTTTCCTGACTGAACACCAAACTCTTTCATTAGCTCAGTTCCATACTTACGGATCGCTATAATGATCGGTATCGCCCTGGTTCCACGTTTGGTAATCGTGTATTCAACTCTGGGCGGAACTACCGGATAAACTTTACGGGTTACAAATCCCTCTGCTTCCAACTTCCGCAATACGCTGGAGAGCATCTTGTGCGTTATGTGCGGCAAATCTTTTTTCAGATCACTGTAGCGAAGCGTTTTATCCCGGAGCCGCCAGAGTATCGGCATCTTCCAGGTGCCACCGATCCGATCCATGGCAAATTCTACAGGATTGTAGTAAATCTTTTTATCGTAAATAAAATCCGGCATACCGGTAAAGATACCAGGTTGCAAATTCTTTAAAACTACCCATTCGATAAACCAATCAATACTTTCCTAAAAGATAGTATCCTACTTAAGGGTTAATATGTTGATAAAGGGAACATAAAGAAGCCACTTTTGAGTTGATCAAAGCAAAAACAACGCACTATGAAAAAACTATTTTTACTTATCCTGATGCTCTCTGTATCGGGAATAGCAGATGCCCAGCACAATGCCGGAAACAACGGAAAGATCCTGATGATCGCCTCAAATCCTGCTACCAGCAAACAAACGGGCTGGCCGATCGGAGTCTGGTATGCAGAATTGTCCCATCCGTACTGGGAATTTTCGGAAGCCGGATATTCGGTTGATATCGCCAGTCCGGATGGCGGAGAAATAAAGTTCGACAGCTTCAGTGATCCGGAAGATGAAAGCAGGTATGCTGCATTTGATTACGTGTCGCTCGGTTTCAAGAAAGACCCTGCAAAGCTGGCATTAATTAAAAATACCCTGAAGCTATCTTCTGTAAATCCGGCCGACTATAAGGCAATTTTTGTGTGTGGGGGACAGGGCCCGATGTACACGTTCATCGACAATGCCGGGTTGCATAAATTTTTTGTTGATTTTTATTTGACAGGAAAACCTGCCGCTGCAATATGTCACGGGACATGTATTCTGCTGAAGACAAAATTACCCGATGGCAAATTCCTGGTTGATGGAAAACAGTGGACCGGATTTGCGGCAAGTGAAGAGCAGTATGCCGACAATTTCGTGGGAATGCAAATCCAGCCTTTCCGCATCGAAGATGAAGCCCGGAAGATAAAAAACACGAAGTTTGTTGTTGGCGAACCATTTTCAGCGTTTGCCATTAAAGACGGAAATCTCATTACCGGCCAGCAGCAAAACTCCGGAGCCGCTGCGGCCAGGCTGGTTATCGCAGAACTCGAAGCTCAGCGAAAGAACTATCCCACGTATGTTCTTGTCCACGGTGCCTGGGCAGATGAAAGTTCGTGGAGTTTAGTACGCAATCAGCTGGCGCTCAACGCCAACGTAGTTGTAGTTAATCTTCCGGGTCATGGTATTGATTTGACTCCCGCCTCCAGTATCAAATTGAGTGATTACGTCCAGGCTGTAACGCATGCGATAAATGAGCAGCCCGGAAAAGTCGTTTTAGTTGGCCACAGCATGGCAGGAATTATAATCTCTCAAGTGGCAGAGAATATTCCGGACAAGATTGATAAACTGGTATATGTGTCTGCCTATTTGCCTAAAAATAATGAAGATCTGTTGTCGCTTTCAAAGCAGGATTTGCAAAGCAACGTGGGAGGGGCGCTTGAATTCAGTCCGGATTATTCAGCCGCAAAAATTAAAAAAGATGTGATTGCTTCAGCAGTCTGTGCCGATTGCCCGGAGTTTATGAAAGAAGTTCTGGTGAAGTATCATAAAGCTGAACCCTCGAAGCCGTTGGGAGAAAAGGTTACACTTTCAGGCAAGTTTGCCAACGTCCCTAAATATTACATCTATACATCTGCGGACGCAGCTGTCGGTTTTGAATTGCAAAAGGCGATGGTCAGGAACAACGGAACCGTCAGGCAGACCTTTGTAATGAATACGTCCCATTTGCCATTTGTGGTTAACCCGCAGGAGTTCGTTTCAATCCTCACCGGAATCAAGTGATGCGCGTAATTGCCATTGTTGCTGTATTACTTTTTGTGCATGCGGGATCAGGCTATGCCCAGCTCACAGAAAGTGATACACTTCAACTTGCCTGCCGGTTAAATGTAACTGGTTCCTGGATAACGGGGAATGTCGATCGGCTTTTGATCAACACCCATGCCGAACTTTCGCATACCGGAAAAGTAATCGGTGCGAAGACGGTAACTAGTTACACCTACGGCACGATCTTCAGAAATGAAACAGAGAACGACATTTTTTCGCGTAATTTTATTTATCTCCATCCGCGTGCAAAAGTTTATCCCTATGCTATGGTGTGGCTTCAAAATTAAAAGCG
>CAZHQP010000053.1:0-11888 GCA_964534735.1 uncultured Roseivirgaceae bacterium | reverse complement strand
ACCACACAGAACAATTGATTTTTTGACTTAAAACAAGGTTTTGAGCAGTGAATTCTGAGAAAAAATGAGGAATCGCGTGGAATTTTCTTCACATTTTGCGCTATGAAAAAGAAGGATTGTCCGTCCTGTGCGATGGAGATCGATGCAAAAAGCAAGTTTTGCCCGATTTGCAGCTACGAGTTTACGTCAACCGGTGGCGGGAGAAGGTGGATCGCGATTTTTCTTTTAGTGCTGATTATTATCTACTTTCTATTTCAAGCTTTATAACATACGTCCTTTCGAGTGCATAAAAATCTTTTAAAAAAACAAAAAAGCTACCAGGAAGAAGTCTCGGGATTTCTCGCAGTATACGTGCATTTCATAATGAGGATAACACGCCCGAAATGACGAATCCTAATTCTTCAGCACCAATTGATATGCCTCTTTATAATGTTTGATCAGATTTGACCAATCGAAGATCGAAGAATTGTTCTCCACATTATTCCGCTGCATGATACGCTCCCGTCTGGATTGATTCACAAACTGGTGCATCACTTCCATAAGCTGGTTAGCTGACCAATCAAACGTGCGCTTGCCGCGCTCAATTACATGCAATCCGTAATCATCATGCTCGGGCAAATGATGCAACAGATAATCACCAAACCCTGAAAGGTCACTGGTAATAGACGGTACTCCGCTTGCCATACATTCCAGTGGCGTATAACCCCATGGTTCATAATAGCTCGGGAACACACCCAAATGACACCCCCTTACAAACTGGTGATACTCCATTCCGAACAATGGGTTGCTCGTGTTAATGAAATCCGGATGGTAAACGATCTTCACCGGATCTTTCGGACTGTTCAAAAGCCTGGCGGTATTCAGGAATGAAACGATATCATCCTGAGATTCATTGACAAGATTATGCGTGACAACCGTAGGATTGGCTTTGGTTTTCCACGACTGAATAGTTCTGCGATAGCGGAGTTTCCAGTATTCGTCCACAAACTCATTCAAATTAGGCAACTGATTATCGGTGCGAATCGTGCTTTCATAAAATAACCGCTTGCCAATTTGTTTTTCAATCGCCTCGCAGGTTTGCGAGATCTCCTGCATCATGGCTTTCGCCTGAAGCACTTCCGGTTTTATGCTCGTGAAATCCCTTTTCGTGACAAAAAACATCACTACGGTTAAATCAGATTTCTCTTTCTTAAGCCGCTGATTTAATCGGGTTAAAGCTTCCAGGGTCAGATCAAAACCCTTGTTTTTGTATTCGTATCGGCCAGCGGTGAAGAGATAAATTGTTTTATCCAGGTCAAACGAATACGAATGAAAGAAATGCGACATCACGAACTGGTGAATCTCCTCCTTGTACGTGACATGAAGGTTCTGAAATTCATGCAGGGCTTCAAACCGTTCAATGTTCAACCCATTCGGAAGAATTACTTCCGGTTTTCTTCTCAGCAAATGCTTGCATTCACGCGCAGTAACTTCACTTACGGTTGTTAACAGGTTTGCATTCTGCGCACATGCATATTCAATTTGCGCTTCCGATTGAATTCCGAACTTCCCGGCTTCGTCTTCCCACTTAAAAAATGGAAGGTGAGCATAGAACATGGGAGAATTAATAGCCAGATGTCTTCCTAACTGCGTTGCATGTGTAGTGAAAATTGTTTTCACCGGCATCTTTTCTTTCTTCATGTCCAGGATCGGAAGTCCGGCCATCCATTCATGAAAGTGACCGATAATCGGTTGATCTTTTCCGGCCAATGAAACCAGTTCATCAAAAAACAATTTTGCGAGATAGCTGAACGCAACAACCTGATCGATCAAAGCATGCTGTGTAGGCGTGCTGATCGAATGATTTTTCCAAAGCAAATATTTAACAACATTCAGTGTTTTGTCCTGGATTGCGTTAGGATTCAACAATACAACCCGCGGCTTCCCGGTGATCAGCCATTGCGCGTACTGAACATCATAGCCCTTTTTGCGAAGCGCAGAGGCGGCCTGCCCGAAGATATCCTGTGAATCGTCAAGCGGCTCCAGTTCGGCCTGAATGTTCTTGTTCAGATACGGCCCAACCATGCAATAGCTGCCAGGGGCATGATCAACCATGCAAGGAGCTTTTGAGCGGATAACTGTGTAAATTCCTCCAACCTGGTTGCAAACTTCCCAGGCTGCCTCCACAATCAGCGCCTTTGGAAATTGCCTCGAAACTTGTCCTCCGCGTTTTGGCATTTTATAAGCCAGAATGGCCGTTTTTCCCTGCTAAATCTATCAAATTAAATGTCAAATTTTCTGAATCCTGAATTTTAACATCTATGGACAGTGTTTTGTTGAATAAGCATCGGAGGTAAAACTTATGAACTTCGAAAAATTTACAATCAAATCTCAGGAAGCTTTACAGAAGTCGGCTGAGATTGCCATGAGCAAACAACAGCAGGCCATTGAGCCCGGGCATTTGCTCAAGGCTATTCTGGAGGTTGATGAAAATGTTTCAAACTACGTTTTCAAGAAACTGAATGTGAATGAAAATATTCTCGCCACAAAGCTGGATGAGATTGTTAATTCATATCCAATCGTTAGCGGACAGCAACCGTATTTATCCGCAACAACGAACACGGTTCTTCAGAACGTTGAGCATTTATTGATTGCCCTTCTGGTTACGAAAGATAAAGTGTCTTCCATTATGAAAGATGCCGGTTTTGATCGTGCAGGATTATTAAAAGCAATTAAAGAGCTGAGAGGCGGATCAACAGTAACCGATCAGAACGCTGAGGCGAAATACAAATCGCTGGAGCGCTATTCTAAAAACCTGAATGATCTCGCCAGGAAAGGCAAGATCGATCCGGTGATTGGCCGCGATGAAGAAATCAGGCGCGTGCTACAGATCCTTTCGCGCAGAACCAAGAATAACCCGATCCTTTTAGGAGAACCGGGCGTTGGTAAGACTGCCATTGTAGAGGGAATGGCCCAGCGTATTGTGGATGGTGACGTTCCTGAAAATCTGAAAAGTAAAATATTAGTATCACTGGATATGGGATTGCTCGTAGCCGGTGCGAAATACAAAGGCGAGTTTGAAGAGCGCTTGAAAGCGGTTATCAAAGAAGTAACCGATTCAAACGGACAAATTATTTTGTTCATTGACGAAATCCATACGCTGATTGGTGCCGGTGGTGGCGAAGGCGCAATGGATGCTGCTAACTTACTTAAGCCGGCATTGGCCCGCGGTGAGCTTCATGCCATCGGTGCGACAACCTTAAAAGAATATCAGAAATATATTGAAAAGGATAAAGCACTGGAGCGCAGGTTTCAGGCCGTAATGGTAGATGAGCCCTCTCTGGAAGACTCAATCTCAATCCTTCGCGGGATAAAAGATAAATATGAGCTTCATCATGGAGTTCGGATTAAAGACGATGCAGTTATCTCGGCTGTTGAATTGTCAAGCCGGTATATCAGTGACCGGTTCTTACCGGATAAGGCAATCGACTTAATGGATGAAGCCGCAGCAAAGCTTCGGTTGGAAATGGATTCATTGCCGGAGGAGCTTGACGAGCTGAATCGCAAGATCATGCAGCTCGAAATCGAGCGTGAAGCGATCCGCAGGGAAAAAGATAAAGGCAAGGAAACTGTTCTCAACAAAGAGATTGCTGAGCTGTCAGAAGAACGCAATTCCCTGAAAGCAAAATGGGAAAGTGAAAAAGCAGTTGTTCATGGCATCCAGAAAGGCAAAGAGAATATTGACAAATTGAAATTTGAAGCTGAGCAAGCGGAGAAGGCCGGTGATTATGGAAAAGTAGCGGAAATCCGCTACGGAAAGATAACCGAAGCAGAAAAGTTGTTGAATGACTTCCAGAATCAGATGAAAGCCATGCAGGGTGAAAAATCTCTGCTGAAGGAAGAAGTTGACAGCGAAGACATCGCAGAGGTTGTTGCAAAGTGGACCGGCATTCCGGTTTCCAAAATGCTCCAAAGCGATCGCGAAAAGCTTTTACAATTGGAAGAAGAACTCAGCAAACGTGTTGCCGGACAGGAGGAAGCAATTCAGGCACTGAGTGATGCCGTGCGGAGAAGTCGCGCGGGATTACAAGACCCTAAACGCCCGATTGGTTCATTCATCTTTATGGGAACAACCGGTGTGGGTAAAACCGAATTATCAAAAGCACTGGCCGATTATCTGTTCAATGATGAGAATGCCATGGTGCGGATTGATATGAGCGAGTACCAGGAACGGCACAGCGTAAGCAGATTAATTGGCGCGCCTCCCGGATATGTGGGTTATGATGAAGGAGGACAATTAACAGAAGCCGTTCGGAGAAAGCCGTATTCAGTGATTTTGCTGGATGAAATTGAAAAGGCACATCCGGACGTGTTCAACATTTTGCTACAGGTGCTGGATGATGGAAGGCTGACCGATAATAAAGGCCGCGTGGCAAACTTTAAGAACACGATTATCATCATGACTACAAACATCGGAGCCCACCTGATCCAGGAAAGCTTTGAGAAGATCAATGATGATAATTATTTCGAGGTTCTCGAAACCACGAAAGAAGAAGTGATGACGCTGTTGCGTAAAACGGTTCGTCCGGAGTTTGTCAACCGTATTGATGAGATCATAATGTTCCGTCCGCTGAGTCAGAAGGATATCCGCAAGATCGTTGACATCCAGGTGGACCTGATCAGAAAAAGATTAGATGAATCCGGGGTGAAAATTGAGATCTCCGATTCAGCACGTGAACGCTTATCAAAGCTTGGTTTTGATCCGCAATTCGGAGCAAGGCCGCTGAAACGAGTGTTGCAGCGTGAGTTATTAAACGAATTGTCGAAGCAAATATTGTCCGGCAGGGTGAATAAAGATTCCGTAATTTTTATTGACCTGAAGAATGGAACAGACTTCGTGTTCGAGAACTTAAATGACACACCTGTTGTTATATAAACAGGTTTAAGATAATATCCGTTTCGGGGTTTCCCCGGGCGGATAGGTTGAGGGGTTTGGTTGATTGCCCCGGGGTGGTTCCCGGGGCTCTTTTTTTGTACCCCCTTCAACTTGTTAAAATTCTGTTAACGTTATTTGTAATCTCACGCAGGTAAAGAACACTGATTGGCTATGCTGGTAATTCAGGATCTTTCGAAAAAATACGGCTCACACAGTATTCTGAATGTACCCCAGTTGAATATTCCTGATGGAACATTCTGGATTGAAGGCGGAAACGGTTCAGGCAAAACAACTTTATTGAAAATTATCGCAGGCATTATTCCCTTTGAAGGAACTGTTAACCTGAATGGTATTGACCTGAAAAAATCTGCTGTAGACTATCGCAAAGAAATCTCGTATGCAGAAGCTGAGCCTCAATTTCCACCCACGCTAAGCGGCACTGAACTTATTCGCTTCATTCAAAAAACAAGAGTGGCAGATCAATATCAGGTTGATCAATTGATCGAACAGTTTAAGATTGGGAATTTTATCAACCAGTCGGTTGGCGGATACTCCAGTGGAATGTTGAAAAAGCTTTCGATTCTTTTGGCATTTATAGGTCCTCAGAAGTTAATTCTGTTGGATGAGCCACTCATTACACTAGACACTACCTTTATCCCATTGCTCCTGGGTGTTGTGAAAGAACGTCAATCTACCGGAGTTTCATTCCTGATCACCTCGCATCAAGCATTTGAAACGAACATGTTGAGTTTTACCGGAAAGATTACAGTTCGCGACCAGACTGCAAAACTCGTTATGAATTAGATGAATCAACTATTCACAGTCTTAACAAAAGGGTTAATTGTTCCTTTTTACCGGAACCACGCAGGACTGCTGTTGTTTGTTTTCTTCATAATGTTTGGAATGGTTGAGTCAAATCAACTGATCAACTATCACCGGACTTTGATTGAAGGAATGTTCACCACTCCGGCTTTCAGGACTGGAGTTTTTGTAGTTTGGTTATTGTACAGTTTTAAAACATTACAATTCACAATCAGCCTTTTCAAGCAACCTGAATATGGATTTCTCACTAACCTGACTTTGTTACCAAGAGTACGTGTATTCTTATTACTTCTTTTTATTAATGGCATCGCGTTCCTGCCTGTCCTGATTTACACGATTTTCATTTATCAAATCGGTTTGGCGCAGGGATTTTACGTGAGCTGCGCATTGATTTTTGTATTCCAGCTTATGCTTTTGGCTTTCAATGCATGGTCAATTTTATTTTTCCTGTCAACACAACATTTATTTTCCTGGTCAATGCCCCAGCTTAAACTTCCAATCATTAACGGAAGGATCAGTTTTTATCTTAATTATCTGGTATCAGATGGCAAAACTGCTTTACTCATCAGCAAAGTATTTTCACTCGGGCTACTCTATATTGTTCGTGAAGCAACTGAAGCAGGAGATGATTTTCGAATCTTCGCAATAGCCTGGCTGTTTGCATTGTTGTCGCATGCATTTTTAATGATAAAGCTTCGCGAGTTTGATGATCGCTATCTCACATGGATAAAATGTCTGCCGATCTCTGTTTTGAAAATATGCCTCCTGTTCTTTATCCTCTATGCCGCATTAATGGTCCCGGAAGCTGTGTTATTAACCACCACGATTGGAAAAGGGATTAACCTTCCGGAATTGATCGCGTTATTATTCCTTTCCGCAGGATTCTTCGGATTCATTCACACATACCTGCTTAAACCAAACCGCGATCCTGAAAAATTCAGCACATTTCTGTTCTGGCTTTTTATCCTGAGCTTTTTAGCAATTCTTGGCAAGCTGATCATGGCACTTACAGCTTTCCTGATAGTGGTGTCTTATCTGCAAATGAAAAGACGGTACTATCGATATGAATCAACTATGATCTGACTACTTACTTGCAGGAGCTTTGTCTTCACGCCAGAAGATCTTCCCGACAATTTTCCATTCCCCGTTAATTTTCAACAGGTTCATGTAATCGTGAAACTTATACGTACCGCCATCAATCTCGAGTCGCGCCTGCGCTGCGGTGCCGGAAATGTTGGTGTAGACAATTTTAGTTTTCCGGTCACTGATTTTACCGGCATTGGCTTTTGCGCGGGTCAGGTAATCGCGGATCGGAACATCTTTAAATTCACCTGTTTTGTTATCGATGTATTTCATCGTAGCCGAAAGATGAAACGCTTTGTTCAATTTTACAGTGTCGCCATACGTGCCTCCATCGAGGTAATTCATGAGCGCTTGTTTAACACCTTCTTCGTCAGAAACCTGTGCAACGGAGGTAATCCAGGTAACGCACAGCAAAAATGCGCAGAAAACAATAGTAAATTTTGGCATGGTAGTAAAGCTGGTTTCCCTACTCAAACGCTTTTAATCCAGCCGGGTTTCACCGCTAGTGGATTCGCTCGACCCCTAATCCAGGTTTATCGGAGCACGACATAACTCCATCTTTCAAAATAAAACCTCCTGTAACTTCATCTCGCCCGAGATCCAGACTTCCATCGAGGTCTATATATTTTGTGTTTGAACAGGAGAATGCAGTATGCAGGGCTGCCGTAATGCTAACAATACTTTCATCGTTACAACCCCAAAATAAGTCAACGTTTGCGTTCAGCGCCAGATCAGCAATTTTCAAAGCCTGATTCACACCTCCGCACTTCATCAGTTTAATGTTAAAAATACCAGACGCTTTCGGTGGTGTTACGAGTTTTAACGCATCGGAAGGTGAGAGCAATGACTCATCCGCTGCAATCTTTGTTCTGATCTCATCCGGGAACGCCTTCATCTCATCGATGGCTTTTGCCGGAACCGGTTGCTCGATCAATTCGATATCCAGACCCTTTGTGCGGTTATAAAAATCAATTGTTTGCTGAAAAGTATAACCCTGGTTCGCATCAATGCGGATTGTCATACGATTACCGAAATACTCTCGAAGCTTAACTAAGCGCTCAATATCCTCTTCGAGATCCATCCCAAGCTTGACTTTAAGAATTCTGAATCCGCGCTGATCGTATTCTTTTGCTTCCTTAAGTGTCTCAGCAACATTCTTTATTCCGATTGTATTGGAAGTAGGAAGTGATTTGATTTTTTGTCCGAGAAACTTAACCAGCGGAATATTCAGATGCTTCGTTAGTGCATCGTACAAGGCAATATCAATTGCCGCCCTGGCTGCCGGATGCTTTGGAAATTTCTGAAGAACTTCAAAGAAAAGCTGGTTGACTTCCAGAATATCCCGACCGATCAAAAACTCCAGGTTCTTTTCCTGAAGTGCAGTGCTCGTTTGCTCATAGTGCTCACCTGTTACATATTCACTTGGGTTGCCCGAGCCAATTCCGGTAATGCCATTGTTCAGTGTTATTTCCACAAAGGCATTCATTACCAGATCCGTGGTTTTGAAAGCGATTGTATACGGCTTGGTGTTTTCGAGGTTTGCGCTCCAAACCTTAATGTCTTTTATTTTCATCATAACAGGATTGACTATGCGTTTGCTTCCTTGATCATTTTTTCAAAAACCGGGATCAATCTCTCCAGACCATCCTCCAACGGAAGGATAGCCGGAATACCTAACTCAATTTCATATTGAGCAGCAATCGCGCGCGCTTCCTCGGTTTTCATTTTTGCTGTGTTGACTGCAATTGCTATGGTTGGGGCACCGTATTGTTTGATCAATTCAATCTCTTCTTTCGGCTGAGCAATGTATGCGGGATAATATTCCATGTCCTTATACTGCTTGCGCGCTGGATTATGCTGCAAAACAACTCCTGTTGCATCAGCCGACACGATCCACTCTGCGCCTGCAGGGCCGCTTGGATTACGCAAGGATGACTGGCCTTCAATAAAGATAATGTCAGGCTTTTCTTCCAGGTAACACGTATGGATGGCATGTTCCAATTCACCCGAAATAAAATCGTTGAGTGTTGAGTCAAAGATGAAACCATATTTCGCGCCCTGCATCCATCCGGTTTGGCCGGTATAAATCATCTCTGCTTTATAACCGGCTTTGCGCATTGCCTCCACCAGAAATCGGGTAGTGGTTCGTTTACCCAATGCACAATCTGTTCCGAGCACGGCAATCTTCGGACATTTAACTTCTTTGATTTTGCCTGTCCAGAAATGCAGGTCTTTAAATTTCTTGGCTTTACGAACGTCAATTATCTCAAGGCCTTTGCTTTTGGCGAGCTGCACAAGGTCTTCATGCTCCGAAACATGATCATGCAAGCCATTTACAATGCTCAGGTTGTTCTCAAGTGCTTCGCGAAGCAATTTTCCCAATGAGTCCGGAATCACTCCTCCTTTTGTTGCCACACCTACAATGCAATACCTGGCCTTTTGATTTTTTACGGCTTCACTCAGGGAAGAATACACCGGGATATTTCTTTTCGTCCCATCAAGCACCTCACCGGCATCCTTGCCCGCATGCTTTTCGTCAACAATCCCGACAATCTCAAAGCGGTCGGTGCCGCGAATGAGGCCGTGGGCAGTTTTGGCGCTATTCGTACTCAAAAGTCCGCCTGTTATTACAATGGCTTTGGGTTTCATATAAAAAAATCAGGATGCAATATAAGTTTTCATTACCGGGTGCGGTCGTAGATCAGCACAAATTTTGACAGATCGGGTTGATGTTTTCTGGGGCGATCAAGCTCGTACTGATAGACGAGATTGCCCAGGTTTCTAAAGAACGGAAAGCCGAGTGAATCGTACGCATACTCACCATCGTTGTAAATGCCATCGGTATTTACGTTGATAACAGCGGAAAGCATAAACTCTACTTTATTTTCAAAATCAACGATGTACGCATTATCAATCAGGTAGCCATAGGCGTCTCCTACTTTATTAAAGATCCGGATATTTTTTGGGATCGGTTTTTTATCCTGTCCGAACATAAAAAATTTACAATGCGAATCGTGATAGGCTGTATCCGAAGCGTATGCGGGATAAATCGTTTCCGTTGGCAGCTGTGACATGTATTGATACACAAATCTATAATCATCTGTTGTGAGATTAAACCGTTTTGCCGGACCAACACTTTCCGGGAACAGCAAAGCCCGCAACAACATCTGCTGACCGGTTAATGAATAAAAATTTTTATACGTAAACTCAAATGGTTCGTTTACTAAAAGTGTATCGTTTTTATAGTAGCCCTTACCTCTGAAAATCCGGGAAGGCGGTTTAATGGAGTCTGAATTAAAAAGCATGGGTTGCTCATAAAGTGTTTTGCCATCTTTGATAAACCGAACCGCTTCCGTGTGCCGGTTCTGATCGGGTTTAAGAAAGCGTTCTAATCTGTGCAATAGCCTGACATCATATCCGCGTGAAGTTAATTTCTCGTTCGCAGCCTGTTGTCCGATAAATTCATACAGTCTATTATATGCATCGTTGTCACTCGTTACCAAAATCTTCTTGATGTAATGCGCAACCGAAGGCATTCCGGTTTCAGAAGTAGAATCTTTCGTAACAGCAACTTGACCCGAATACACGCTGTCGTGAAGCATGGTTGTGTATTTGTCCAGTCCCGCAATGTTCAATTCATTAATTTTCTCCAGTGCAAGAAGACATAACGGAAGCTTGACCGTGGAGGCGGGATAAAAGTAACGGGCTGAGTCAACATTATACCGGAACTGTTTAAATGAAGGAATTCCATTCTCATCGCGGTTAATTTGCGTGTAGATGATTTGAATTTCCAGTGCAGCATGATCTTTCATGATCTGGTCAAACTGTTCCGGTTGAGTCTTCATCAGGTTCTCAACAAAATCTGCATTTTCAGGAACCGGACTTTTGCAACCGATTGCCAGGAGAGTCAATATCAGGAGGAGTGTTCTCATCTATCGTAAGATAAAGCTTTTGGTCATTCATGGGATGATTTTGCGTAACTTTGCGTTATGATTGCCGTGACCACAAAACGGGATATTCGCAAGTTAAAGCTGGAGGAATTGAAGGAATTCTTTGTTCAGCACAACGAAAAACCATTCCGCGCCCAACAGGTGTATGAATGGCTCTGGAAGAAGTCTGCCAAGGATTTCGACCAGATGACAAATCTTTCCCTGCCCGTGCGCGAGCTCCTCAAAAGTCATTTTACCATCAATCACATTTTGGTTGATACGATGCAACGCAGTGCGGACGGCACGATCAAGAACGCGGTCAAACTGCATGACGGTTTAATTGTTGAGTCGGTTCTGATCCCAACAGATGACCGCATTACCGCATGTGTCTCTTCACAAGTTGGTTGCAGCCTCGATTGTAAATTCTGTGCAACGGCCAGACTGAAACGCATGCGTAATTTAAATCCGGATGAGATTTACGACCAGGTTGTAGCGATCAAACAACAAGCGGAGTTATTTTTTAATCGCCCGCTCACCAACATTGTGTTTATGGGCATGGGTGAACCGCTGCTAAACTATGCGAATGTAATTTCTGCGATCGATAAGATCACTTCCGAAGAAGGTTTGAACATGGCCTCCAGAAGAATTACACTTTCAACGGTTGGCGTAACGAAGATGATCAGGAAAATGGCCGATGATGGCGTGAAGTTTAATCTCGCGGTTTCACTTCACTCGGCCGTGAATGATACACGATCTGCTATCATGCCGATCAACGAGACCAATTCGCTTGAGGAACTGGCGGAAGCCTTGAAATACTGGTATCAAAAAACGAAACGTAAAATTACGTATGAATACGTGGTATGGAAAGGCATTAACGATACAGAAGAGCACGCACTGGCACTAGCTAAATTTTGCAAGCATGTACCTTCAAAAGTAAACCTGATTGAATATAACCCGATTGATGATGGGGAGTTTCAGCAGGCTTCCCAGAAAGCCATTGATACATACCAGCGAATATTGGAGCAACACGGAACGCAGTCTTTCGTACGAAGGAGTCGGGGAAAAGATATAGATGCAGCGTGTGGACAATTAGCAAACAAAACATAATTCGAATTTTTGGATTAGGGGAAGGCATCCAA
>CAZHQP010000052.1:0-12006 GCA_964534735.1 uncultured Roseivirgaceae bacterium | reverse complement strand
GCGTATAACCAGAACGAGATTAATCAGGATCGGGTATTCGGTAAATTCTTTTTAGAAGCCAACCTCGCTAAAAATCTGAAACTCACTTCCAACCTAGGTGCAGATGTAAACAATGGAGATGCGAGACGGTTTGACAGAACCTGGGGAACAAACAATCGCATTAATAACATTAACCGCCTCATGATTGGTGCCAGTCGTGTTCAAACGGTAACCTTCAGTAATTTTTTAACCTATACCCATAAAATGGGAGAGCATACACTTTCTTATTTACTGGGAGCGGAAACCATTAAGACAGACCGGCATTATTTCACCGGGAGCCAAAGCGATTTCCCGGATCAAAGACGAAAGCTTGTCTCGCTTGGTTTGGGTGAAGGATTAACAACAACGAGTGAATCAAATTCAGGCAGTGCACTGGCTTCATTCTTTGCAAAAGCTGATTATGATTATAAGAATGGTAAATACATTGCGTCAGCTACGTTGCGAAGAGACGGATCTTCCCGGTTCGGTTCTGATAACCGGTGGGGTACATTCTATGCAGGTTCGTTAGGCTGGCGGATCGACCAGGAAGGCTTTCTGATCGACAATGAAGTTATTGACCAGTTAAAATTACGGGTTGGCTACGGTGTTATTGGAAACCAGGAAATTGGTGACTACCAATATCTGGATGCTATACAGCCTGGGTATGACTATGGTTTTGGTGATACACGCTATATCGGTTTTGCAGTAAGCCGGCTTGGGAACAGTAAGCTGAAGTGGGAAAGCAGCAACCAGTTTAATGCAGGTCTTGACTTTGGTTTCTTTAATGGAACCTTAACCGGATCACTCGATTTCTTTAATAAGATCACATCTGACCTGCTGATCGCTCGTCCTTTACCACGTTCAGCGGGTACAGCAAGTCCATCCGTTGTTAACGATGGAAAAATCCTTAACCGCGGGCTTGAGCTGGCGCTTACGTATAACAACAAAATCGGAGATGACTTTACATATTCCATTTCTGTTAACGGTGCGACACTCCACAATGAAGTGCTTGAACTCAATCTTCCGGTACCCATTCGTCAGGGAAAGGTTGGATCGGATTACCTGACTTCAACAGAAGTTGGTTACCCGGTTGGTTCATTCTACCTGTATGAAATGATCGGTATCTTCCAAACTGCCTCTGAAGTATTTACAAGCGCACTGCCCGTAGCCGGTGTTAAGCCCGGTGATGTGAAATATAAAGATCAGGATGTTGATGGAGACATTGATGGAGATGATCGCAAACATGTGGGTAGTGCTATTCCAAAATTTACAGCAGGCCTTACCATTAACTTGGCCTATAAAGGATTTGACTTATCCGTATTCTTCCAGGGTGCCTATGGCCAGAAAATATTTTCCGTCCTTAACCGTGACATTGAAGGATTCTACCGCGGGTTTAACGTAACGGAGCGATACTACAAAAACCATTGGACAGGCCCCGGCTCGTCAAATGAATTTCCACGAGCATCGTGGAGTGCAAGCTCGAATAATACAATTGTTTATTCAACCCGATTCCTGGAAAACGGTTCGTACACACGTCTCAAAAATATTCAGTTAGGATATACATTTCCTAAACAGCTGCTCGATAACTATTCAATAAACGGGTTACGCATTTATGTTTCGGCTACTAACCTGCTAACCTTTACCAAGTATCATGGCCTTGATCCGGAAATGACAGCCAGTGATAACACACAAGGAGCTTCCGGTGACTTGGCAAACGGAATTGATTGGGGTACATATCCCGCTGCTAAATCGTTTAACGTTGGCTTAAGTCTCACATTTTAATCAGCACGTATGAAGAACATTTATAAAATAACTTTAGCATTCCTGGTTCTGATTACCAGCAGTTGCTCCGACTTTTTGAATGAAGAGCTTCAGGGCAGCTACTCAAGCGAAACGTTCTGGAAAACAGAATCACACGCCACGCTGGCTCTTACCGGTGTATATAAGATCGCAACCTTTACATCCACCGATAATGCACTTTGGGTTTTTGGAGATGTGGCTTCTGATGATGCCATTCGCGGGGCCAAGCCCGGTGATTTCATGGATGCGCAGAGCATTGATGATTTTAATTATACCCGGTCAAATACATATCTGGATGTGATCTGGGCACACTATTATGAAGGCATTTCACGCGCTAATTATTTACTCTATTATGCACCTAACATTGATATGCCGGCTCCCCGCAAAGCACAAATTTTAGGTGAAGCCCGTTTTTTAAGAGCCTATTTCTATTTCCACCTCGTTACTATTTTCGGTGAAATCCCGATCAAAACGACTCCCCCGTTAAATGAAGATGAGATTTACAAACCGAAATCATCGGTGGAAGATGTTTATTCACAAATCGAGACTGATCTGTTAGCTGCAAAAGATGGTCTGTTAAAAACACGTACAGGAAGTGATGCGGGTCGTGCCACAAAAGGTGCAGCCTGGGGTTTATTGGCAAAAGCTTATCTCTTCCAGGAGAAATGGACTGAAGCACTCGAAGCGGCTGACTCGGTAATTGATCAGGGCATCTATGCATTGCAACCGGTTTACAAAAACAATTTTATTGACTCCACTCAAAACAATAGCGAATCAGTTTTCGAGATTCAGCATGTCAATGGGGGACTTGGATTAGGAAGTTATATGAGTCAATATTTCACACCCTTTGATTTAGGTGGCTACGGAGCAGATGTTCCTACAGAGGATTTTGTAAATGAATTTGAATCGGCAACAGACCCTGATATTCGCGACCCCCGGTTGAACTACACAGTTATTATGCCGGATGAACCCTGGCTTAATGGTGAACCGTACGATGCTGCCTGGTCGCTTACGGGTTATGTTCAGAAAAAGCATGCGCAGCCTAAATCCGTTGGTCCTGTAAACAGCGATGGTGCTCTTAATTATGTGTTCATGCGTTATGCAGAAGTGTTGCTCATTCGCGCGGAAGCATTGAACGAACTGAGTCGTACAGCTGAAGCGCTGGCTCCGTTGAATGAGGTTCGCAAACGCGCGCGTGAAAGTTACTTGTATGATGAAGACTTGCCTGGATTTGGAGCAGTTCCCGTTGGTCTCCTGAACGATGTTATATCAACTGATAAAGATTTTGTTCGTGCCGCTATCCAACATGAACGCAGAGTAGAGCTGGGTTTCGAGTTTCATCGCTTCTTTGACCTGATGCGGTACGGAGCTGCTGTTGCTGAACCTGCGCTTGACGAAACAAACTTTGATTACGCTCAACACCGCTATTTCCCGATTCCACAGTCGGAATTAGATACAAATCCAAAAATTGATAACTAAAATTTTTAATTAACCTTTAACAAGTAAACTATGAAAACAAGAACAATTAAATTAATGCTAATGGTAACAGCGCTGTTCTCCGTGGCGCTGATTACTTCGTGTTCGGATGATGACAGTAAGCCGAAGCCTGCGGATGACAAGACCGCGCTTGCAGCTAAAATTGGTCAAGCGGAACTATTGCTCGCCACGACTGTTGAGGGAACACAGGAAGATCAATTTCAGGCTGGATCTCAGGATGTTCTTCAGGAAGCTATCGATGCGGCCAAGGAAACATTGCTGGACGAAAATGCAACACAAGGAGAGGTTAACAGTGTTGTAGCAAACTTACAAACAGCAATTGATGTGTATATGTCTAAAGAAGTAGCTCCGATTGCCGCTGCAGACCTTGTTGCCCGCTATCAGTTTGATGAAGGAACTGGAACTGTAACAATGGATGATAGCCCGAATAACTTTGATGGTACATTCAAAACCGGCCATGCATTCTGGGGCGCAGGTAATCCAGCCTGGACAACGGACCGCCATGGTAATGTAAACAGAGCAATTTATTTTAATGATGGTGCGCACATTGAAGTGCCATATAACAGCAAGCTTAATCCAGCGAATATCACTATTTCATTGTGGATGAAGCAGGATGTAAATGAGGGTGGTATTGTTGACAATCAGTACATGGTAGCAATGAATCGCTGGAACGGTTACAAGTTTAACATGCAAAGTGTACCTAAACCTTTCCTCACTGCAAAAACTGATGCAACGATTTTTGACCGCGATAGCGCTGATCCGGCAGCCGGATTACCGCAAGGCGTATGGTACCATCTTGTTGCAAGCTTCGGAGGCGGCCACATGAAATTCTACATAAACGGTACACTAACAAAAGACTGGACGGATGTTTCAGGTTCGATCATTAATCTCTCCGCAAATCCGATCAATCTTACAATCGGTCAGGATCTTCCGAACGATAAGTACAGCAATGAAGAAGGAGATTTCTATGTAAATTGGGGTGGTCACTTCATTGGTGCATTGGATGAAATCCGGATTTACAAATCTGTTCTTACGGATACACAGGTTACCAGCATTTATAATAACGAAAAACCTGCTGAGTAACGTTATAGATATTAAATAGTCAATGAATCACCCTGAATGTGCTTATGGGCATTTTCAGGGTGATTGTTTTTAAAGATCCTTTCGTACGCATCTCATGAGGTATTTTTTGTTCTTAATTTTTCTAATCATTTCATTGGGTGCCTGTGCACAAGCTGGTCAGCTTGCCATTAACCGGGTATCACAAATGCCGGATCTTCCTGCTCCGTATCAAATGCGGAATTGGAAGGATGTAGCAATAAAGTATGATCAGTTTATTTATGTAACGCCCCATACGGGCACGCACTTTCCGCTCATCGGAACCCGTGCACCTTTTAATTACCCGACTCTTACACCCATTGCACTGGATACTTATGTTGGCTCTCCAAGTACTACACAAGCTGAAGGAATTAATATTATCCCATCTATAGTAGGTGCCTCCCTGATGGGAATTAACAAAGTAAGTCAGGGTGGAATTAACTGGGTTGAAAAAACAAAGGATTTCTTTAACAAAACTAATCAGCAGAATGTCTACCTCAACGGCTCCAATTCAACAAGTGGTGGCGACTGGTGGTATGATGTAATGCCGAACATTTTCTTCTATCAATTGTATAGTCAATATCCTGCCATTCCGGACCATGATGAACAATTTATTTCTGTTGCGGATCGTTGGCTGGCAGCGGTATATGCTATGGGTGGCAAAACTACACCATGGACAGCTGCATATATGAATTACCGCGCGTGGAATCTCCTGACCATGACCGGGAATGCAGATGATGTTAAAGAACCCGAAGCTGCAGGCGGAATAGGTTGGTTATTATACCACGCCTACCTGGAAACAGGTGAAAAAAAATATTTAGACGGAGCACAGATGTCGCTGGAATTTCTCTCAGCGCTTACATCAAATCCATCCTACGAGCTTCAGCTTCCATACGGAGCTTTTATAGCTGCTAAAATGAATGCAGAACAGGGAACTGCATATGATATTCCTAAAATTCTTAACTGGTGTTTTGATCGGGGTTCGCTGCGCGGATGGGGAGCCATTAAGGGTAAGTGGGATGGAAAAGATATAAGTGGTCTGATCGGAGAGGCGAATGATGGCGGAAACGACTACGCATTTGCACTCAATGGATTTCAGCAGGCTGGTGCATTAGTTCCCTTAATAAAATATGACAAACGCTTTGCGCGCGACATTGCCAAGTGGACACTTAACGTAGCCAATGCAAGCAGGTTTTTCTACCGTCCTTTTCCAAGCTCACAAGATGACTTCGACTGGAGTCTGGCGAATGATCCCGATGCAGTAATTGCCTATGAGGCATTAAAAGAAAAAGATAGTCATAACAGTAATAAGCCTTTAAATGCAACCGGAGACGCAAAGCGAAACGGCTGGGCCCAGACTAACTTGGGATTGTACGGTTCTTCCAGTGTTGGCTACCTCGCAGCGGTAGTTGAAACCACGGATGTGGAAGGTATTTTATTACTGGATGTTAATAAAACCGATTTCTTTCTGAAAGCTCCCTACCCAACCTATGCTATTTATAATCCTCATACCGAAGATAAAGTTGTAACGCTTACACTTCCGGCTGGTTCACACGATATTTATGATGCGATCAGTGAGACTATCATCAAAACCAACGTCAGCGGAACGACAACCGTAACGGTTAAAACCGATGAAGCTGTATTATTAACCTATGTTCCTGCCGGTACTTCTTTAACAGAAAAAGCTGGAAAGCTGTATGCAAATGATAAAGTCATCGATTATCACTATGGATTTGACTTTACACCTGGCGTAAGAATTAAGTCATTAGGCGTAGCCAGCACCAATGCAGAATACGGACAGCAGATTCCGGTTTATCTTACGGTTGACAACGGAGGCAGTGGCACAAGCTATGAGTGGAGCGACAACAGCGGATCGCTCGGAATGTTCACAACACCTGCATTCACCTGGACAGCACCTTCCGCAGAGGGTGAGAACAAACTGATTGTAAAAGTTACGTATGATGGTCAAACAGTAAAAGACAGCATTATATTTAATGTCTTTGAAAGTATTCCTGAGCCTCCGATTGTAACAGCTATCACGTCAGAAGGGCTTTGGCAGCCTGCAGGCAGTCAGGTTGTTTTCACGTGCGCAGGTACGGATGATGAAGACGCAATTGGCGCACTTGACTTTGAATGGATTATTAATGGATCAATTATTAGTCAAGCCGGAGTAACACTTACCTGGCAAGCTCCTGCAACCGAAGGAATTTACATGATCACATGTAACGTAACGGATCAGGATAATTTAACTGCGGGAAGAACTATTTCTGTATTGGTTAAGAAAGCAGCATCAGGTGAGACTGCACCACTGGCGTATTATCCTCTTGATGGTAATGTAAACGACTATAGTGGCAATAATCGGAATGCAACCATGACAGGTGCGGATCTGACTGCTGATTCGCGCGGTGAAGCAGGTAAGGCATACTTATTCAATTCAGGTTCGGATATGATTTCTGTTGCCAACGATGCAGGTCTCAATTTTCAGGATAAGATCACGTTGTCGTTTTGGGTTAAGCTCAGCAGCGTTCCGGAAGAATCCTTTATCCTTTCGCATGGAAGCTATGAGCAGCGGTGGAAGGTTTCGGTAACACCGAACAACCGCTTGCGCTGGACAGTAAAAACCGGCTCAACAACCCGTGATCTCGACAGCTCTTTCCCACTTGCACTAAACAGATTTTATCATTTTGCAGTTGTGTATTCAGGGTATTCCATGGAGCTCTATGCGGATGGCGAGCTTGATAATTTTATAGCCGCCACAGGCTTAATGAGCACCGCAACAAAAGCAGTAACTTTTGGTAGAAAAGAGCCGGGGGAAACAAACTACTACCTGCGCGGAGTGCTCGATGAAGTCCGGATTTACAATGCCATTATGGCCCCGGACGAGATCAGTACACTCCCAACCCGATGGCATGATGTGGTAACTGGTGTTGAACCGGATCCTGAAAAGATACAAGTATACCCTAACCCTGCAGAAGGTGACATCTATGTGAGCAATGTATCACTCAACCGGATTCAGCGTGTGAGTGTTATCGATGCGAGTGGTAAGACTCAGCATCTTACTGCATCTCAGGCAGGAAATGATATAAAGATTTCATTGGAAAAGCGGGTAAAAGGTATTTTCATATTGTCCTTACAGTCAGGAGGAAAGATTTATCACCGCAAAATAATTTTGAAATAGGTTATCAAAAGCCGCAAATAAGTGCGTTTTTGCGCCACCTGTTTTTAAAGGCTGTTCTATGAAAGAATCGATTGTTCTGGGAATTGACATTGGTGGATCGCACCTTACGGCTGCACTCGTAGATGGAAGCACCCGGAAATTTATTGCCGACTCCTATACCCGCATCCGCGTAAACTCAAAGGGCACGGCTGATGAAATTCTTGCTGCATGGGCAGATACAATTGAAAAAATTTTTAAAAAGCATCCGGTTAACGAAAAGCGAATTGGTATTGCCATGCCCGGCCCGTTTGATTACGAGAAGGGTATATCATTAATCAAGGGACTTGATAAATACGAATCGCTTTTCAAGCTTAACGTGAAAGAGCTGCTGGCAAAGCGATTGAAGATTCCAACAACTTCCATTCTTATGATGAACGATGCCGCCTGCTTTCTGCGTGGCGAAGTTTATTACGGAGCTGCGAAGGGCCATCAGGATGTGATTGGAGTAACACTCGGCACCGGAACGGGCAGCGCTGTCCATCATAACGGTGTAACAGAAGATGCAAACCTCGGCCCTTCACCCTTTATGGACAGCATTGCCGATGAATATTTTTCTACGCGCTGGTTTGTTAAGCGATATGCAGAAGTGACGGGTAGCACGGTAAAGGATGTTAAAGAGCTTTCAGAGCTTCATGGAAAAGAGAAGGCTGTGCAGCAAATCTTTTCAGAATTTGTTAAGAACCTGGTTGTCTTTCTGCAGGGATTTGTAAAAACGGAAAAGCCGCAAGTGATTGTTATGGGTGGAAACATCGCACAAAGCTCCGCACTGTTTTTAAATGAGCTGGTAAGGGGACTGGCTGAAAAAAATATAACCATTCCAATTGTTAACGCGCAATTGGGGGAGGAGGCCGCTATCCTGGGTGCAGCGAGCTTATTCGAGAAAGATCACAAAACGATTTTATAAACGCATTAACTATGGAACTTGAATTGAAGAGCAGCGATCGGCAAGGTGTTTTCGAAGAGATTGGAAAATACCTGGCCGGATTAAATATTAAAGTGGTTTCGAGCGACTTCAAACGGCCATGGGGTGGATTTTTCGTCATTGATGAAACACAAGCAAAGCATTTTGCAGAATTGTTTTTTCCGGGTGTCGATCTTTCTTCGTTGCGCATCAGCGGGAAGCTGAGCCCTAAGATATTGGTGGTTGAACCAAAAAAACGCTTGTCGTGGCAATATCATCACAGACGTGCAGAGATCTGGCGTGCGTTATCGGGTAAAGTTGGTGTAGTAACCAGTCTTACGGATGAAGAAAAGGATACGGTTGAATTGAATCCCGGGCAAGAGATCCGGTTAGCGCAAGGACAGCGTCACCGGTTGGTAGGCTTATCGAACTGGGGTGTACTGGCTGAGATCTGGCAACATACCGATGCACAAAATCCATCGGATGAAAATGATATCGTTCGCGTACAAGACGACTTTGGAAGATAATAATTAAAGTTAATTGAAGTATGCCGCCAATGCATTTGCAAAGGCGGCATTTTTATTTTAGTAAAGCGGATTATTCGTTTGCTAAAAAGTTTGTCAGCGAGTTTTCCATAAGCTCTGTCCAGCCTGCAGTAAAGCTTGCGCGGCCAAAATCTTCCAGTGCCGGAAATGTTTCAAGTCCTTCGTGTGTAAGCTTAAGCCGGGTTTTATCTTTCCCTTCTTCGAAAAGCTCAAACGTCACAACCGAATAGCCCGGGTAACCTTCATATGTCCAGCTGTAAGCCAGCTTTTTGTTTTCAACGGCATCAACAACCTTGCACAGGTGAATATATTTTTCGCCCTTGCTTCCCTGGCCGGCAAATGAAAATTCAAATCCAACCTGCGGTTTAAATTCCTTCAGGTCGAAATACCATTGCTTCATTTTTTCTTTCACAGTAATTGCCTCCCACACTTTCTTCACCGGCACGTTGTAGGTTCTTTCAATAGTAAATGGAGTAGCGCTCATGATTTTTATTTTAAATTTGATCTCGTCCTTTTTATTTTTTTCTTTTTTGTTCTTGTATCCTCGTTTAGAAATGCTTCCAGTGCATCGAGTTTCCTGTTCCAGAATTCCCGGTATTGCTCAATCCAATGCGATACTTCGCTTAGCTTGTGAAGCTGCGCTTCACAATAGCGCTCGCGGCCATGTTGGGTAATGGTTATAAGTCCGCATTGCGTCAGAATCTTAATGTGTTTGGAGACAGCGGGCCGGCTAACGTCAAAATTTTCCGCGACACCATTCAGCGTAAGCTTTTGTTTCGATAGTAAATTAATGATAGCCCTGCGGTTCGGGTCCGCAATTGCCTGGAACACGTCTCTTCTCATATGTGTAACTAATCGGTTACAAATATATAATAAGTAACTGAACGGTTACATTATCTGGAGACTTTTTTTAATAGCGTAGATCGAAGAGTGGATTCAGATTTTTACGGGGACTGGGGAATTCATCAATTCCTGAACTTTCTGAAGGATCTCAATAATATCTTCTTTGTAAGCCCCAACCTCCAGGCTTTTGTAAGAATTATCCTTAAAACTCATTTCAATGGTATTTGTGTAACCGCCCTGATAGCGCCTGGTTGTCATTTCACGCATGGTAACGCCTGGCACATGTACGCCCACGCAGCGGATTGTGCTGAGCTTTGAAATTTCGTAGCGATAGGTCCGGCTGAAGATTGGCAAAAAAGAAGTGCGGATATGATAAAAGTATTTCTGATCGACTGCGAGGTCATCAATTGGTGAGAGAAACAACGCAGTAAAAAGCAGAATAAATCCAACATACACAGCGAACTGGCCATAAAGTGGCATATCGGAGAAATCCCACGCGAAAAATATGAGTAACATAATGCATAATGCACCAACTCTTTTGAGCCAAACCCACGCATCTGTGTAATAGCTTGTTTCAAGAATGGAATTGATCATCTGGAAGCGTATTAGAACATCAATTTAATGAATTTTAGTTTTTTAGCTGAATGTAGTAACAGGTGAAGTGAAGTTTAAACTCAATTCTTACCGTCCAAAACCTTATCGTTTAATATATTTAATAGTTGCTGTATTTAGCAACCTTAACCTGAGCCTTATGAAACAGTTTGCCCTGCTTTTCTTTGTGTGCTGTACTACAGCGTTATTTTCTCAAAATGATTTACTGATCCGTTATCCCTCACTTAATACGAACGGATCGCTGATCAGCTTTTCCTATCAGGGCGATATCTGGACTGTTCCGGCTGCCGGGGGCAAGGCAACGCGGCTTACGGTGCATGAAGCTTACGAGAGCAATCCGATTTTTAGTCCGGATGGCCAGCGCATTGCATTTTCAGGTGCACGCTATGGCAACAGCGATATTTTTGTGATTCCTGCTGAAGGCGGAGTTCCTAAACGATTAACCTATCATTCAGGCGGTGACAATATTTCAAGCTGGAATGCATCTGATAATATTCTGTTCTCTGCTTCGCGAGAGTTTCAACAGATTGAACGACCGCAGGAAGTTTATTCGATCTCATCCAAAGGCGGAACTGAATCGCGGATTCTTGACGCAGTTGGTTTTGATCCGATCCAGTCGCCAGACGGAAGATTTATTGCGATCACCCGGGGAGATATTAACCCGATCTTCCGGGAAGATTACCGCGGCTCATCCAACCGTGACATCTGGCTGTTCGATACAAAATCAAGAACATATTCAAAGATCACCAGTTTCGATGCAAACGATATGCTGCCGCGATGGGGCGACAGCAGAACATTGTATTTCTTAAGCACCAATCCGGGAAGGAATAATTTATATAAGCTGAAAATTGATGAAGCCGGAAAACCTGCAGGTGCCCCGGAACAGCTTACCGA
Source organism: uncultured Roseivirgaceae bacterium (assembly GCA_964534735.1). GTDB lineage: Bacteria > Bacteroidota > Bacteroidia > Cytophagales > Cyclobacteriaceae > UBA2336. The sequence goes on along the minus strand of CAZHQP010000052.1, from coordinate 581 downwards.
ATACAAAGATCATTCAATCCGATACTTTTCAATTTCCGGTGACGGGAAAACCATTGTTCTGGAACGGGGTAAGGAAATTTACCTGATGAAGACCGATACAAAAGCTGTTCAGAAAGTTGCCATACAGATTGCAACCGATGCGCGATTTGATCCGGAATTGAATAAAACTGTCTCCAATGATATCAATGAATACCTCGTATCGCCTAACGGCAAGCTGATTGCATTAGCAATCCGGGGTGAGGTATATGTAAAAGAAGCAAATAAAGACAAAAGCAGCTCGGTGAATGTTTCGGATCATCCGTTTCGCGACATGGATCTTGCGTGGGCAAGTGATTCGATGCTTTACTTTACGTCAGACCGTGCAGGTAAGAATTTTGACATCTACATGGTCCGGTCTACGGATAAGCAACAGCTCAATATTTTTAAATCATTAAAGCATGGCGTAACTCGTATTACGACAACATCGGAAGATGAGGCTGAGTTAAAGGTCTCCAATGACGGCAAACGGATTGCATATGTTCGTGGCCGCGGTACGTTGGTTGTTAGCGACATTGGCGGAGATGGCAAGCTTAGCAATGAAA
>CAZHQP010000051.1:0-12185 GCA_964534735.1 uncultured Roseivirgaceae bacterium | reverse complement strand
AAAGCTAAATCACCCAAAAACATACGATAGAGAAATAGATGCAAAAATCACCTATTCTAAAAATGATTTGATTTCAAATATATATTGTTACAGGGTTAACAGTACAAGTTTATATCTTACTCGTTTTCTGTTCAACACGTTATCCCCCTCACCTTCCGGTGCACCTTCAACACCTTTCCAGTCGCAGTCGGCCGTACCAAAATTATACTGGGCTGCCAACTCACCGGCAACAACCTGCCTATTATCACTAAACTTTTATCACACCTGTCCGGTACAAGTCGAGCGCTTTTTGAAGAATTGCGTTGATCGTCTTAATAGGAAGATTTTTCTCAGGATCAACACGCAGTATTTTCATGCGTGAGCGCGAACCTTTTTCCAGTGCGGGATGATCGAGGCTATTTCCTTCAACCATCAGCAGGTATGGCTCATCAGTTTTTTTATCGGTCCACAAATAGCAGAACATTTTTTTCTTAAAACAAAAACAGGGCATTCCGTATTTGCGGGTTTCAGTAATGTTCTTATCCTGCCTGAGAATAATGTCCCGTAAGGCAAGCAGGCAGCTCTTGTTTGGCTCATCTTGTTTTAAGTACCAGGTAAGAAGCTCGGAAGACATGGTTTCAGATTCAGTGCGACTATGATACGCAAACAATTATTCAGGGCCAATAATCATAATCGTGGAAAGACAGGATATCATCAGCCACTACTTTCAAATCATTGTTAAGCTGATGACCACCCTGTTCGAGTTCCCGAAATTGTGCGTATTTGATTTTGGCTTTATACTGCTCAAACTGAATCAGAGGGACTTCTTCATCATCTTTCGCCTGGTAAAAGAATAACGGAACATTCGCAGGAAGCTTATCCGCAAAATTATTTTGAAGCATTAATCCTTTTTGCCACTTCTCCTGACCATTCCAGAACGGAGCAGCGATCAGAAAAATGCCAGCTATCCTTTTCGAGCTGGTGTGTTCAGTCAGATATTTTAACAGCATGGATGCCCCTAACGAATGCGCCACAATGATCATGTCATCTTTACTGTTTGAAATCTCCGTTCCGATTTGATCAAGCCATCCAAAGTCTGGCAAGGATTCATCGGAGATCAATTCAGGGTAGTGTATCGTGTATTTTTCATCCAATTCCTGGCGTAATGAAGCAACCATAGCTTTGTCGTCATTGTAACCGTCATCGCCTCCACCCTGAATAAATAATAATTGTAGCTTTGCCACATTCACGGCTTACTGTCTGAGAATCTTTTCCATCGTTTTCCCTTTCGCGAGTTCATCAATGAGCTTGTCTAGGTACCGGATTTTTTTCATCAATGGATCTTCAATTTCTTCAATCCGATACCCGCAGATGACACCCGTAATCTTAGACACGTTAGGATTGAGCTGTGGGGCTTTCGCGAAGAAATTTTCAAAGTCAGTTTTTTGATCAATATGTTTCTGAAGCTCTTTCTTGTTGTAGCCTGTGAGCCAGAGAATAATTTCGTCAACTTCATTTTTTGTCCGACCCTTCTTTTCTGCTTTGGCAATGTAGTGCGGGTAGACACCCGCAAATGACATTTTATAGATTCGTGTGTTAGTCTGTTTCATGTATGCTTAGAGTACTTTAATTTTTGTTAAAGTACCAAAAAGATCAAAAACAGAAAGACATCCAGTGTATTCGTCAGTCGTGCTTCTATTTCCGCCTTTTACTTTACGCTATTTATTCTGGAAAAAGATAGTAGCTGAAGCGTGCGAATTCGTCCATCTCCGGTCACCTTTGCGCGATTACGACCAAGGTGGGTTTGAAAATCTGCGTTTATAACCCATATTGAGGTAGCTGACCGCTTGGCATTGATTTCGCAATGCACCCTTCAAACCTTTACTCATGCTTCGCAACTACATCAAAACGGCCTTCCGCAGCCTCCTCAAAAACAAAGGCTTCTCCATTATTAATATCCTTGGCCTGGGCGCGGGCATTGCCTCGTTTGTGCTCATCGCTCTATATGTATATCACGAAACCAGCTACGATAGCTTTCACACAAAAGGCGATCGCATCTACCGGATCGTAGAGAATTTGCAGACTGAAAATGAAATGCTGCTGCAGGGCGTAAGTTCACCTCCGATGGGCCCGGCTATGCAGCGCTACTTCCCGGAAATTGAAAGCTACGTGCGCTACACAGGCTGGGGCGGACTTATTAAACATGGCGATATTAAAGAGTATGCAGAAGGCTGCATCCTTGTTGACTCTACATTCTTTACTGTGTTTTCCTTCCCGCTTGTGAAGGGCGAGCCCAGTGAAGTGCTCAGTAAACCTTATAGCATGGTGTTGACTGAAGCATCTGCCAAAAAATATTTTGGAGATAAAAACCCAGTAGGTGAAACCCTCAAGATCGATGAAGATGAATTTACGATCACGGGCATCGCGAAAGATGTACCAGACAACTCACATTTCAATTTTAAGATGCTGGTTTCGTTCAGCACGTGGAGCAGGCAGAACAGGCAGGCGAGCACCAGTGCGTGGTTCTGGAACGGATTCAACACGTATTTACTACTTCGTGAAGACGCCAATGTTGACAACGTGCGTGCGCGCATGGGCGATTTCATTACCAAGCACATGGAAAAGGGCGGAATGTACTATGAGGATCTTCCGTTACAACAGCTTAGCTCTATTTATATGCAGCAAGAACCTCGTAGCTGGGAAAATGGAAAGCGCGGAAGCCTGAGCAATGTCTATGCATTATCCATTATCGCTGCATTTATTTTATTGATTGCCGGCTTCAATTATGTAAACCTTGCTACAGCCCGCGCATCACGCAGGTTAAAAGAAGTTGGCTTGCGAAAAGTTTTAGGCGCACACCGCAGAGCATTGATCGGTCAGTTCCTGGGCGAGTCGATGTTGGTGAGCGTTGTCGCCACCACGCTTGGGTTTGTTGTCGCTACTGCCGTATTGCCGTGGTTCAATACGTTGGTAGAAGCACAGCTTAGTCTCGATATGTTTCCATCACCTCTTTATGTCTATGGAAGTCTGGTTGTGCTGGCCGTTGGATTAGGCTTGCTGTCGGGAATTTACCCGTCACTCGTTATTTCAGGATTTCATCCGCTGCAGATGTTCAGACTTTCAACTGGTTCGTTGTTTGGCCATGCGAATCTCAGAAGAATGTTAGTATCTGTACAGTTTGTGATCTCGATTACATTGGCTGCCGGAACATTGCTGGTATTCGATCAGCTTGAGCTGATGGAAAAGCGCGACCTCGGCTTTAATAAAGAAACAACACTGATTGTTCCTGTTGGCAACGTGCAGCAGATACGCGAACACTTTGAAGCTGCCAAACAGCAGCTCAAAGCTGTGCCGGGTGTTGTATCGGTAGCCGGGTCGGCCACTGTGCCAGGTGAATCAACCAATAATCTGTTTACTTCCATTGAACAGAAAGACGGCAAGATGTCGGACACCAATATCAATACAAATTTTATCGATGCAGATTTTTTTCCAAGTTATGGAATTCCCATGATTGCCGGCCGTAACTTTGATAAAGCTTCCCGTGCAGATGATACAACAGCCGTTGTGCTAAACGAAACTGCAGTACGCGACCTGGGCATGACACCTGAAGAAGCACTGGGCAGACGCATTGATCAGAATGGCCGGAAAGGTCAGGTGATCGGTGTGGTGAAAGATTTTAACTATCGGTCATTGCATCATAAAATTGAACCGCTTCTTTTCTGTGTGAGCGGATGGGGTTACAATAAGCTCTCCATTAAAATCAAAACGAATGATATGCCTGCAACCATCGCTGGTATTGGCAAAACCTGGAACAAGCTTTCGGACAACATTCCGTATGAATACTGGTTTCTTGATGAGTCCTATACCAAGCTTTATCAGGCCGATGCTCAGCTTGGAAAAGTTGCCGGCATCTTCAGTGGACTGGCTATTTTTGTAGGCTGCCTTGGCTTGCTTGGCCTTACTGCTTTTGCAGTTGAAAGACGTGTAAAAGAGATTGGCATCCGCAAGGTGCTTGGTGCAGGCGTTCCGGATGTGATCATGATCATTTCGAAAGAGTTTATGATCCTCATTGGTATTTCGTTCATGATCGCGGTGCCTGTAACGTATTATGTGATCAGCCGTTGGCTTACCGGATTTATTGAGAAGATCACCATTGGACCCGCAACATTTATTTTTGCGGGTGCAGCCGTACTGGCGGTTGCGTGGATTACGATGAGCTTCCTTTCATACCGTGCTGCAACTGCTAATCCTACCAAAGCGTTGAGGAATGAGTAACCAGTATAGTGCAGTTTAATCGATGGTGCTTTCGCGTGTGATCACAAGATCATATCTTATTGATCCTCTTTATCCTATGATCAAGCTGTTCCTCTAGCTAAAAGGAATAGAAGAATTTACCTGGTCTGAGCCCGGAAAATCGCATCCTTAATTACAGTGTCATTGAATGCAACAGCTGTGCTACAGTTACCATTATCCCCGCTGAAACTGCCGGTTAATGTTTTGCACCGCTCAATGACCTCAAGGTTGCATTCCGTACACGGTGCTAATGCAATGCATTTCATATTGCAATTCTCTTCCGACAGGGTGTAGAGCGCATTGCCTTCCGACTTTTCTACAATGGGGATAATCATCTTAACATTGCGGCCACCGGCTTGGTATTGAACCGAGATCGCTTTGAATTTGCCCCGGCTGTCGGTGAGATCAATTACGTGAGCATCTTCCACAATCTCAAGTGCAGTCGGTTCTTTTGCCAGTACCGTAATCAACGCATTCAACTGCTCCTGATCTTCCAAACTATAATTCCTTTTAGAGGCTGCTTCGAAAAATGTTTTTCCTTTTGCAAGGGGTTCTTCACTCCTGCAGCCTGGGAATAGCGCACAGTTGATCACCATAAGAACTGCACATCCAAACATGCTTAACATTGTGGTTTTCATAGGATAATTTTTAAGGTAAAGATTTTGCGTCAACAGGCTCCAGCTGCACACCTCATCCCGGAAAAATGCTGCCAGCCCAAGGCAGTTATACTAGCCAACGAAATACATTTTAGGTTATTGTTGATAAAATTGCAAAAGCCTTATCGGCTTATCGTACTTCCGGGAATTTTTTGTTTCTTCAGGCAAGAATGAAACAGGCCGTTCCCCTCCTCGTGCTGATTCTTCTGGGTGTACGCGTATTCGCCCAGCCTGATTTTCGTTTTCACCGGTATGGACTGAACGATGGACTTCCCTCTCCCAATGTGCGTGCAATCGCGGAGGATCGTTACGGTCAGATCTGGTTTGCTACAGCCAATGGGCTTGCTTCTTTCAATAGTTATAATTTTGCTGTTTTCCGGAATGCAGGCGGCACTCAGCCCGAACTTGCCAGCAATGATATCACAACCATTTTTCCGTTAACAACCGGTGATCTGCTCATCGGTACCACGGCAGGGTTACACCTCTTCGATCACCGCAAGCAGGTGTTTCGGAACTTGTGGGGTACATTGCCCCGCTCTTATATCTCCGCAATTGTTCCGGATCCCAAAGGAGGTTATTGGGTCGGATCGAGTTCCGGACTATACCATTCAACTGCTGCCAATAAGATTCCAGAGCCTTATATAAAAAGTGAGCAATCACCCCTGTATAATACCGGGATCTTCGGCATGCATCTCGATGCAGATAACCGGTTATGGATCACTACTTCGCGTAAAGGATTTTTCAAATTAATTCCAGGAACGCAAACACTGGTTAACTACCGGGCCAATGCATCCGATCCAACTTCATTGTCATCAGATGTAATGCGACAGATTATCTCATTGCCGGATGGCCGGCTTGCTGTCGGCACAGCTGATGCAGGTTATAATATTTTCGATCCTCGTACTGAAAATTTCGAACGCTTCAATCATGATCCATCCGATCCAACATCCCTTTCCAGTACATCCGCTTTCTCGCTGCTGCTTGATTCGAAAAATAATTTATGGATCGGTACCTGGGCGAACGGCTTAAACCTGATTAACACGCAAACCTGGCGCGGTCGCTATTTCAAAAACAACCCGGATAACCCATACTCGGTATGCAGCAACTCCATCACTACCCTGTTTGAATCTTCCACACACGATATCTGGATAGGTTCAGGCTCAGGCGGTGTATCTCGCCTCACACCGGCCGATCAGTTTTTTGACCGGTACCGGCACGACAGCGCTAATCCCAACTCATTAACTGTATCCTATGTGCGTTCGATACACGAAGCGGCAGACAGCACAGTATGGTTTGGTACCAACCAGGGAGGACTTAACCGGTATAATCCTTCAACAGGAATGTATACAGTTTATTTGAAACCAGACGGTTCACGAGAATCACTTTCACGCGGTACCATCTGGTCGATAAGTGAAAGTCCGGAAGGTAATATTTGGATCGGAACCTCCCGGGGTGTAGGCGAATGGAACCGGATAACTGATCAAATAAGTTTTCTGGCATACGATCCTGACCAGGATGATCCAAAAAAATTAAGCGGCAATAATATTTTAAAAGTGCTGGACGATCACCGCGGAAGCCTGTGGGTTGGCATCTACTATGGCGGATTAAATCGCATGAATATAAACACCCGGGTTATTGAAAAGTATCTGCACGATGATCATGATCCGCTTTCGCTATCGGGCGATGAGGTAAACGACATCTTCATCGATCATGCCAATCGTATATGGGTTGTGTGTGATAACGGGCTGAACCTGTTCGATGAGAAGACCAAAACCTTTAAACATTTCTTTGATGAAGACGATGCGCCATCAATCGTTCATATCAGCGAAGGCAAGAACGGTACCCTCTATCTGGGCACGTCACGGGGGCTTGGAATTTTTAATCCCGATAACAATACGGTTGATTATATCGGGGAAGCAGAAGGTCTGGCAGCCAATCATGTAAACTCTGTATTAACAGACAACAGGGGTTTTACCTGGCTTGGTACAAATAACGGAATTGACCGTTACGACCCGATAACAAAAGAAATGTTGCACCTGAACGAGCAGCACGGACTGTGTGCCAACGATACCGAGGCAACATCGTGCTTCGCGTCAAAAAGCGGGAAGCTTTATTTTGGCGGAATCGATGGCGTAACTGCGTTCAATCCGAAAGATCTGTTTATTGATCAACCGGCTTCCAGAATCCTTTTTACAGGGCTTTCAGTTTTTAACAAGCCCATTATTGTAAGTGATACGAGCTTGCTGCACCACAGTATTTACACAACAGATACCATTGCCCTCAATTACTCAGACTACGTTTTTGCCCTTGAGTTTGCAGCCCTGCGATTTGATGTTCCTGCCGGTATCCGGTATGCCTATAAGCTGGAGGGTTTTGATAAGAACTGGCTATATACCGGATCGAATGACCGAAAAGCGGTATATACAAATGTGCCGCATGGAATATACACCCTAAAAGTAAAAGCTTCTGATGTACATGGAAGATTTGATGATCATTTCATTCAGATGACGATTATCATTACACCGCCCTGGTGGAAAACATGGTGGGCTTATATTTTATTTTATGGCTCAATCATTCTCATTATCGCGCTGGTTGTGCGCGCACGAATTGCCTTTATCAAACAGCAGAACAGGCTGCTGGAAAAACAGGTGTCGGAACGCACAGCGGAAGTAGAGCATCAGAAAGAAAAGCTTGAAATGCAGGCCGCTGCTTTGGAAAAAGCCAATCTTCAGAAGAGCAAGCTATTCTCCATAATTGCGCATGATCTGAAGAGCCCGCTGAATTCTTTACAGGCACTTATAACCCTGATGGACCCGAAGATTATCACCTCGGATGAGCTCGACACCATGAAAAAAGAAGTCGGGAAGCGTGTGGAAGGCATGTCGGATGTGATGTCCAATTTATTAACCTGGGCAAGCAGTCAGTTAGAGGAAGAAAGACTGGTGATTAAATCGGTTGATCCGGGTATGGTTATTCAGGAGATGATCGAGCTGTATACTCCAATTGCAGCTAAAAAAGATATCCGGTTACACACCAAACTTCAGCATCAATCAAACGTACTGGCTGATGTTAATATGCTGCGCGCAATCTTACGCAACCTGACTAATAATGCGATCAAGTTTACACCGGCTGGCGGAGAAATTACTTTAGCCTCCCGGGAAAATCAGGATGAATTGATCATCATGGTCAAAGATTCAGGGGTGGGCATGGATGCCGCGCGTGTAGAAAAGCTCTTTACAGATAATTCCATCTCTACAATCGGTACGGGCGGTGAGCGCGGGATTGGGCTGGGATTACAACTCGTATACGATTTTGTTGTCAAGCAAAAAGGCCGGGTATGGGCAGAGAGCAAACCGGGTGAAGGTTCAGCATTCTCATTTACGCTGCCGAAGGCTTAAGTTACTGCTTGATTTGGAAGATGAAGGCTTGAAATGTTTCTGAGCTTAACTATTCCTTGTATATCCGGTATAACCTTCCACTATCTGTAATCGCATATAATGCTCCATCCGGGCCTTGCGTAATGTCGCGGAAGCGCTGGCCTTCGCTGGCCAACAATCTTTCTTCACCAACAACCTTATTGCTTTGAATAACAAGTCGCACAATATGGGTTTGACCTAATGACGTCATAAACAGGTTGTTTCTCCATTCCGGTACCTGATCACCCCGATAAAACGTCATCCCACTCGGTGCAACCACAGGATCCCAATAATATACAGGTTGCTCCATTCCCTCTTTTTGCTGAATGCCGTCACCGACTTTTGCTCCGCTATACTCTTCACCATAGGTAATCACCGGCCAGCCATAATTCTTTCCAGGTTGCAGGCGATTGAGTTCATCTCCACCTTGCGGGCCATGTTCACCTAACCATACATCACCGGTAACCGGGTGAAGCGCCAAACCTTGCGGATTTCGATGACCAGTGGTATAAAGTTCAGGCAGTGCTCCGCCTCCACTGAAAGTTGGATTACCCCGAGCCGCATCACCATTTTTTGTAATGCGGATCGTTTTACCTAAGCTGCTTGATACGGATTGTGCCAGTGGCCGCGTTTCAAGAACAGAGCGTTCACCCGTACTGACAATTAAATTACCGGATTCATCAAATAAAATTCTTCCGCCATAATGCAGTGTACTGTTGTTGGGTGTATTCGATTGATAAATCACATCGGCATTCTCAATTGTTGTTTCATCGTTTGACAATTTTCCTTTTGCAACAGCCGTAATATTTCCTCCTGAAACAGCTTGCGCGAACACCCAATACACCATACGGTTGGTTGTGAAAGCCGGATCCAGGCACAAACCGAGCAAGCCGCCTTGTCCTGAATTATTAACCGCAGGTATTCCGTCAATCGGATCACTCACTGACCCGCCTGCCGTAACAATGCGCATCGTGCCAGCTTTTTGAGTAATTAACAAACGTCCATCGGGCAAGCTTGCAATTCCCCACGGACTGGAGAGAGCAGATGTCAGTATAGATTTGCTCCATGCAGTTTCCGTTACCACACTTCCAATTCGGGTTTGACCTTCAAATGCAGGATTATAATCTGTATTTGGTGGATTCGTTTCAACCGGATCGCCCGTAACAATTGGCGGATCAGTTTTATCTTTTTCTGCATCATCACTGCAGCGTGTCAAGAATACTAATCCGACAAGCGCTAAAAAAATATATCGTGCCCTCATGATAATTTTCACTTTAAGTGTTAGCAACCAATTGTTGACGTAATTTCACCTTTTGATTCAGATAGCGCTAAAGGAGTTACATTTTTCTCGTTGAATTACGGAATTGGGCTATAAAGAGAAATTTAAAAATCAACATCGATGACGGTTGTCGTTCCGGGTTTGGAAAGGTGAGTTTCAACGATTGCTTCAACAAGCTCTCCGTCAGCTTTTATTTCAATTATAAATTCAACTTCGGCAATGGCCGGAAAAAACCGCACCTCAGTTGTCAGAGAACCCGTTATTTCGAAGGCTGGTGTAAAAATAACTGTGCCGGTTGCATCTTTTGCTTTGTATGACAGGTGTAGTGTCTGGCCCGAGCCTTCCGATCGATGCCCTTGGATCACAAAAAGGCTTGCCATGCATACCGAAAGGTTGTTTTCATTTTTGGATTGAATGGGTAAAATCTCAGATGGTACTTCCACAGGACTAATAGCTCCTGTGCAGCTGCCGTAATAAATATCCTGATCGCCAATGCTGTAACCTTTATATGTTCCGTCAATAATCGGGTACACATACTTTCCCTCTCCGTCTGTTAAGACCTCAATAGTTATAGGAGGTGCTGCATCAATTACCGGTAGCGGATACTGGGTATAAAAATTAATCGTTACCGGAAAATTGGTAAGTGCTACGTTTTGACCTGTTGCATTTTTACCGAACGCCTGACCCGTAAACTTAATGATCTTCGGGCCTCTTTCACGCTGATAATCATCACAGCCTGGAAGCAGTGAGATTAAAAGTAAGCACATCCAGGAAATGCGCATTTTTTTCAGTCTGAAAGCAAGTGGGTTCATGAATTAAAAATAGCAAAATAAAAGGGTTAACGAATGGTGTTAATACCTATTGCGCTATACTTCAAAAATTCGTTAGACATTTTGCTTCATCAAATACAGAAATCATCACGAATCTTCTCGTATCTTGATGGCCATGAAACAGCGCGGGAAAGTTATAGTCGGAATCATTGCAGGATTTGCCGTTGTACTGTTGATTATCTGGATGTCGCCTGTCGGTAAATTTATTCTTTCGGGTGGACTAAGTACCAAAGAACAGTCTTTTGATGCACAGCAGTGGCAGGCATTGAAAAATGAAGAGACATCAAAAAAAAGTGCCCGCTTATTAATGGCAGATGACCTGATGCAAAATCACTTAAAAATCGGGATGGACAGCACAGAAGTAAAAAAAATGCTGGGCGAGCCTGAACGTAGATATGGCTTTGCCTACGGATTGGGTACCTTAACTCCGGGCATGGGTCTGTTTTACCTGATCATCACCTTTGATACCAATGGAAAGATAGACAAGATGGACGTTGAAATTGAAGAAGAAATAAAAAGTAGAAATAAATAAATACATTCCAATCTCATCTTAGAAAACACGAGTATCAATCGTCCGCTTCCGGTTATTACTGTCCGGCAGCGAAAACATTAAATACCTTTTTATGCAAAAAATGAGAGCTTCAACAAGCTGGCCGAATTGTTGCGTATTTTCAAATAAATAAAACTCATGCCTGGCCAAAACGCCCGGTTACTTGCGAGACTGATCGCGAAAAACCGGGAACTGTATATCCTGAAGATACTTACGCTGGCCACTGCGTTTGCTTCGTCTATACTTATTATTCTGTTCTCCCTGCATGAATTTGGTTTCGACAGATTCCATCATGAAGCAAAGAAAGTTTTCCGTGTTGTTCAAAAGAATACAGACGAACAGTTTAGCGGCAATCGTCTTTCAGTTAAGATTCCAACCAATGTTATTGAATATCTGAAACAAGATATTCATAAAGATTCACTACGCATCGCCCGAATAAAGATCATGAATGGCATTACGGTGCTGGTTGAGAATAAGGTTTTTCGTGATCAGAAGATTCATGCGACTGATACAAGCATCGCGGGCATTTTCTCTTTTGATGCACTGAATGGAGATACTCGATCATTTAAAGATTCAAAAGAAGTTGTGGCAATATTGTCAGCGCGTGCTGCTGAGCTCTATACCGGAACAACTGAAGCAACCGGAAAAAAGATCAGGCTACATACTCTTGGCGATACACTTACTGTACGCATTGTTGCAGTATTCAAAACCTATCCATCCAATACACATGAAGAGTTTGACGTATTGATCAACTTCAAGCCGGAAGCAATTGAAGCTTTAAGCTTTAACCCGGACGAAACCGGAGTTTACGGAAGAACACTTAGATCAATCTCTGAACAGTACGAAATTCCTGCTCAGGCGAAATTGAAGTACACGTTTCAACCGCTTCCGGAAATTTATTTCGGAGCGCGAATGCAGGGCGAAGAAGCCCGCCATGGTGATCGCTACAGTGTGATCATTTTAATTTGTATGGCTGGTTTGATCCTGTTCCTGGCGTTAACCAGCTTTGTGAACCTCACAACGATTACATTACCCAATCGTTCCAAAGAACTGGCTGTTAAAAAACTTGCAGGTACAACACAATCTGTTTTACTGTTTGGTTTTATAAAGGAATCCTTCCTGCTCACCGGAGTTTCATTTTTGATTGGCTTACTCATCCTGATCTTAAGCGGTTCTTACTTT
>CAZHQP010000050.1:0-12237 GCA_964534735.1 uncultured Roseivirgaceae bacterium | reverse complement strand
TTCCTCTAATTTTCCAAGTGAGAGGAAATCATTCAGAATACCCGTCAGGTGCTGAACGGAGGATTTAATCCGCGCTGTATGTTTGTCGATTTTGTCGAATTCGTTGCGCTGTTTGTACTGCTCCACTAATGAATTTGAACTCAGGATTGTACTTAATGGAGTGCGGAATTCATGCGAGGCAATGGAAACAAATTTCGACTTGAGGTCGTTAAACTCCCGCTCTTTCTCCAGGGCTTTGCGGGTTTCTTCTACCGCCCGCTTGCGTTCGACAACTTCCTTCTCGAGCTCCTGAATTGTTTTATGCAGCGCTTCCGTACGGGATTGCACTTTGCGTTCAAGCTCAGCCGCATATACGATCAGTTGTTCTTCACTTTTCTTTAAAGCTTCTTCAGATTTTTTACGTTCTGAGATATCGCTGATGAACGCCATCACAAGAACTTTCCCTTTTACACGTGTATAGCTCAGGCTTATTTCAACCGGAAACTCAGTGCCATTTTTCTTCAGGCCTGAAAGATCACGACCGAAGCCCATACGCCTGGGTTCCGGATGTGCATTAAATCCCTTCCTTAGGCTTGCGTGATGATTACGGTATTTCTGCGGAACAAGCTGTTCCATGGAAAGACCATTCAGCTCGCCCTTCTCATACCCAAAAACGGTTTCTGCGATAGGGTTAGCGATGACGATATTTCCGGCTTCGTCAACCATAACGATGCCTTCCGACATGCTATGGAAAATTTCGCGGAAAGCATCATCAGTAACCAGCGGATGATTCATTGGCATAATGGTACAAGTTACCTAACTTTTGAACCCTGACAAAAATCAGGTTTCCTGGTGAGTAAAATCTGTCCTCCCGGCAGAAATCAGGCTTAGTTTTGTTTTGTGAATGTGACTACTGAATCAACGGTGAAGACTATCCTGTGCACAATTGATTTCTCGAAATCAACCCGGCATTCGATTGAGTGGGCTGTCTGCATGGCACACCATATGCGCGCGCACCTGTCAATACTATACACCTACCGCCTGATCCAGCCCCGTTCGGGAGAAGTAATCATGATGAAAAAAGTGATTGAGGATGAAGCCCGGCAGAAATTTAGAAAACTGGAGGCTGAATTTCTCAAGGAACAGGGCATTTCATATGATTTCAAAATCGAGGTTGGATTTATCTCCGATCGGATCGAAGATCACGCCAAGCGCAACTCACTTGATTTTGTGGTGATGGACAAAACCATGAAGACGAACAGTAACGAATCATTTGAAGAATTGATGGAACACATTCATGTTCCGATGTTACTCGTGCCGTAACCAATCTCCGCCCATACGGGTAGACACAAATTCATTAAGCGAAATTAACTGTACTATTCAGAAGCACTACATCCGTTTCTCACCCGAAAATAAATTTGATACACTTCTCTATATAATTCTGTTTCCGGAATCCTTAACAACTCCATTAGCCGGGTTATTCATATTCAACAGGTTAATAAGGATTTCAGGGCGCAGAGGCTTGGTCGTATAACGATAGACATGATAGGCTGCCGCACGGTCAATGTCATTCGGATCGATTGAATCGGACACGATGATGATGTTTACATTTGCAATGCCCCTGAACGATCCGGCATGCTCTAAAAAACCAAAGCCATCCATTTGTGGCATAACCAGGTCCAGCAGAATAACATCCGGCAGCTTTTCATGTAAAGTTTGATATTCAGACAATAAATTGATTGCATCTTTACCATTACCGGCCGTAAAGATTTTATTACGATCAAAACCAATGCTGTGCAGTACTTCAATTCCATGAAGCTGTACGATCGGTTCATCTTCTATAAGCAAAACACTTTTCATATTTCAATACACATCGATCCCGGCAAGCGTTGAATACGATGCAACTATCAACAGGGCTTTTTCAGACAGCACGATATGAAGTTAAAAAAATTATCCGAAATTTTATATTCTTCATCCAGGCAGCGATTTTCCCCATTGCCTTTTTCAAATCTTTCCTATAATATCGCCTCAAACATGCCCGGCCTTCCCGAACGATGGATAGTTATGTAATCTTCTTTTGTGACGATTGTGACCGGCTTGCCCCGGCTATAGCTGCTTTCAGAAAGGTTCAGCCCGGATTGATCGTTCATACTTCCTCAGATCTACAGGATCTGTTTGAACGAATCAACAAACAAAAACCACAGCTTCTGTTGTTGTATTTTCATGATCCCGCCAAAAGTTATGTGGAAACCTTACGGGCAATCCGCGAGAATGGGGACACAAATTCAATCCCTTTGCTTATTTATCATGATCTGCCGGAAGCGCCAGAATTGGAGAATGCCTTCAGAAACTTTGGAAAGGTTAACTGATAAAACTTCCGACACAGAAATTTAACTTATCAGAATCTCCGGATGCAAGCCAGGATGAAACAAAACCGGATGAAAAATTAGCGGTAGAGCAGTACCGGAACCAACCCGCATTGCCTTGTATCTTTACGCTTTTGGATTTAAAACAAATTCTGACTTAGGCGGATAATACATCACCTTATGCCAATCAATTGCCAGAATTCTTTTCAGTACTTCAGAAAGTTCACTGATGGAACTGGGTTTAATAATATAGAGATTACCGCTTTCACGAAAACAGAATTCAATACTTGTGGCATCGCTAAAAGATGTATATACGATTACCGGGAGTTCATCATATTTCTGGTTTGACCGGATCTCTTTCAGACACTGTCTACCATTCTTACAGGGCATTTCCAGATCAAGAAACAATATATCAGGAACCTGTTCACCCAGACGTTCCATCAGCTCATCTCCGTCAACCGCGCGTGTAAGCGCGACTGCAACCTTTGTATCCTCAATAGCCAGTGTAAATATCAAGTAATCATCATCGTCATCTTCAGCAAGCAGAACCTTACGGGTTATTTCTTGGATCTCGGGCATCAGGAAAGGTTAATATTATCAAACAATCATGTACATGAATCTGGTGTTTAACAACACTCATGACATTAAAGTTTACAAAATAATGTTAATCCAATTCCGAAAGTGTAGATTTTTTTCCACACTATTTATCATTCACGTAATAAGATGTATCGGCTTAACTGAAGTGTTATTCAATAACCCTCATTATCAAATCGGAAGGGATACATTAATCACTGTTTTAATTGCCTTAGCTACAATGTCTAAGACTGCATTAACAGCTTTTTGAGCAGTTACCAGTGCAACACCCTGTATGGTTAGCATAACATTTTTCAGCGCAAGCTTTTGAAGCTCAAGCCTGGCCTTCAATTCTTCATCATCAAGTGAATTTTGCAGTTTCAGCTTTGCCAGAAACTCAGCGCTTTCTGCAAATTTTTTGAATTCATGCTCCGCATAAGGCTTGAAATCCTTCCATGATTTTCCAAGTATCGGCTTAACAACAGCAACACTGTCATTAAGAATGGTTTTTAAATCTATCGATGGCATATGGGTTGGGTTTATTTGTCTGACTCAATCTTACCGGTGGATTTTAATTCAAGCTGAAGCTTGATCACAGCATCGATGGCGGAGTTTACTCCGTTGCGGATATCCCGCCTGTCATCACCCGGACGATCTGTAAATCCGGTTTTATGCATGTCAACAAACGCCAGCATAACACTGTCCAATGTGGCTATTTGTTTTTTTACGATTGTTGATTTAGCTCCGAGTGACTTTGCTCTTCCTTCCAGCACAAAAAGATCAGCTTCGAGCTGGTCATAATACTCCTGAAAGTTTTCAAATTTCTGATTCTGCGGGTCAGAGTCCTGAATAGTCCGCTTTAGCTTAATAAAATGAAGATTGAAATCACTTTTTATTTTCGTAGTGGTTTCATCTATCACCTGATCGTAGCCGGTGATAAAAACGACTTTGCAGGCAGCGACAAGCAGCACAATGAGGAAAACGGGGAGTGTGGTTCGGGCATGTTGTTTTAGTATCATGGGAATGGTTTTTTCACGAGTTATAATTAATCAGTTAAAAACACTTGAGCAGCCGGTTCCACAGAAACCATCCAGTGAAGCAGAAATCTGTTACCGGGGTTTGAGCGGATACCAACATTTACATGAAGGCATGCGATATTAATCATCGGGTTTAACTTAGTCTTCCGCTCATAGGAGTAACTCCTATTGTTTTCGAAAAAAGTCAGACTCTTTTTAGGAATTTTTAACACAGCTGCATGAAACTGTCAAATCCCCCTCGCTTCGGAAGAGGCCATTATGGCGAATAGCCTGTTGAGTTCTGTTTGCAGGAATGAACTCAGCTTACTAGTTTATTTCTGATATTCAATTTTTGTAATACGCCAGACAAATTCGCCCGCCCCTGTTTTCACAACGGCAGTATCGCCTACTTCCTTTTTCAATAATGCCTGTGCCATAGGCGAATCCACGGAAATATAATCTTTGGTGTTAATGATCTCCTCGCCCCCTACTATCCTGAACCTGATTTGCTTTCTTTTGTCGTTCTCAATCTCCACCCACGCCCCGAACATCACCTTACCTTCCTGGAAGGAAGAGTAGTGTACAACTTTAAGATCATCAATACACTTGCGCAGGTAAAGCAACCGCCTGTCAATCTCACGGAGTCTTTTCTTGTTATAATGGTAGTCTGCATTTTCAGAACGGTCGCCCAGGCTTGCGGCCCATGATACTTTCTGCGTAGTTTCCGTGCGCTCAACGCGCCACAAATGGTCAAGTTCCTGCTTTAGCTTTTCCAGGCCTTCCGGGGTAATTAAGCGTGTTTTCATTTATCGGTAAATTCGACCAGGTTGTAAAGAATCTGTGCAGGTAAAAACAGATTCGCTCCTATTCCTGTTCAAATTTATCAAAAACATGACATTCACCTGAGAGATTGTTGCATCCATACAATCCTTAAACAGCAGATGATACTCGTTGTACCTGCTTTAGCCAGTGTTAAAGATACTTCGGGTGCAGGCTTTGATAACCAAGCGGCATCGGTAAGTGAGTACAGTCAGTATGGAGTACCCTGCTGAAAGCAGCTTCAATAAATTTGGTAGTATGTGTCAGGAAACAAAAGCCATGTTTTACCATGCGGCTCTGAAGAATTGAGGTCTTATCTTTTATTCTTTAGGCCGGAATATCTTGAAAACATTTTCAAAAAAGCCACGTGATTGATTACGGGCTTCGCTTGAGCTTTGTTCGAATGTATTCGCGATCTCAGCAACCCAGTCGTTAGACACCTGAGCCGGAAATTCCTGTTGATTTTGAGCAACTCTGCGGGGTAACATCAGCGTCCCGTTCGATAGTGTTATTTGGAAATGGTCAGGTCCGGATGGCTGATGTGCTGAGTAATTTCCGATTTCAGGATTGATCTCGCGGGCGCGCGAAACTATTTCAAGTACACCCTTTTTATATTGTGTGGTTTTCAAGTGTGGAGTGGATTAAACCAAAGCTGAATCTAACGAGCAAAAAAATCGATTTTGTTGCAAATTTTTTAAAAACTTAACACGAGTAAGAAATTTCGTTTTTAAAAAACTTTCTAAATCAGGCCATACTTCTAACAGATTGTTATTCAGGCTAATCCAATTCATTGCCTGGGATAAATCCGATACAGAGATTAATTAGAGAATAATTAAACGCTACGGAAATTAAATGATAACGAAGTCCCTGGATCAATCGGTGTAATTACCATCACCCTGGTAAATGTCTGGCACAGCGATACTTATTATTTTACGGGAGCCGGTTGTTCAGCCTTCTTTTTCTTTTTGAGGGTAAGTTCAATCCCGATCCGGAAGTTAACGCGGTCGGTATACGGACTGCGGTGATCGCGATCAAACACATTGTACATCAGCTGGGCATTGCCTTTAAGCTTTTTATAGATCGGGTATTTTTGCTTCACTCCCACCAGTGCACTCCAAACCCAGTCGCGACCCGGAGAGATATCAGACATGAGGTTCTTTTGCTTCAGCGGAGTATTCATACATTCAAGATCAAGCCGGAACCCAAAACCTTTTTTAAGGCTGTACTCTCCGTACGACCGGAAGCCAAACACCCGTGCAGCTGCGTTAAACTGACGCCCGGGAATATTGAATGCTACCCGCTGGTTCCAGCCGAGTCCGCCAATAATATGTGAAGTAAACCGATACCCAAGCGATGGATTAACGTCCAGCATCAGGTCGCGCCAACTTTGGAACTGAAGCGTAACAGCCGGAACAAGGCGTTCGATCAATGGCTTTCCCTTCATCTCGTTATGACGCTTTTCATCCTGGATATCTTTCAAGCTGTTTACGCTGCTGTATTTCTGCTTGTATTTGCTCATCTTCTCCATCGCACCGGTAAGTGCAGCCTCTTTGCCTGCGAAGTGATTAACCGCTTCCTGTTTCGCCATATTCGTAAGCTGTTCTTTTGCATCATCACCTGTTTTCGGAATTCCGCCCGGCATGCCCGCAACCTCCGGCATTTTTTGTTCGGGCAAACCTTTAACCTGATCGCCAGCTTTACTCTCAAGTGTCTTCCCCAACCCTTCCGCAGAGCCTGATGCTTCCGCTACCTGCTTCTGAATGTCTCCCGCCTGCCCCGTGATCTCACCAATCTTTCCGGAATTAATATCAGCGGGTGGAATGTTACTGTTGACATCCGGCATCTTAACCGTTGAACCTGACAGATCGGGGCTACCTCCCGGTAAATTGACCGATGGTAAATTTGATGCTCCCGGCAAATCCGGCAATGCACTACTGACTTTATCAAGACCGATCTTATTTGTAATGTCCGTATCGAACGCTGGAACATTGACTTTATCCATAACCCCGGTAAGCCGGGCGACTTTGCCATTGGCTTCTTTCGGTAACTTTAGCCTGATGACCTGTGAGTTAACGCGGTCCTTGAGAGAATCAATTTTTGAAACTGCCTTTTGCTGAACATCCGCGAGGCGTTGATCCATGCTGTCGACTTTGTGCATGTATTGTGCTGTTGGAAGATTCAATGTACCAAGACTGTCGACCTTGTGTTGATACCCGGATTTGATGCCCGTAAGCTTTTCCTTTTGATGGAGATAAGACTGCTTAATGCTGTCAGACTTTATTGAAAATGATTGTTCGATCGAGTCTAATTTCAGGTTTGCTTTATCCAGCACGGTATCCGGCATTTCAGGCAGCCGGGAACGCAGCGAATCGGTTTGCGCGTAGGCAGCACCGGTGACGAAAAGCAGTATGAAGGCCAGGTATTTCAAGGGATCGGAAGATACGAAGTTCCCCAGAAATAAATGCGCAGGCAGGCCTGAAGCATGCGCAGACTTTTGGAAAAACAAATTGTCCTTCGCGACAATCGTTTAATATGCGTTCGGATGTTCAGGTTGTGCCGTTCAATATGCCGGGTTCCCGGAGGGCCAATTTTATGAATCGCTTTTGGAAATAGGCTTTGATAGATTGCCAGCCCATCTGTACAAACTGCCTTCGGTTCAAATGATAAAACCTGGTCGGTAAGACTTTTTGCTCCCGACAAAACTCCAGAGTTCATCCAGCTCATACGTGCTGTTTCGCAGTCCATGAAACGGTTTCACAATTTCATTACCTGCTTTTATGATGCGTTTTATAATAGTTTTAAGTGATATTTTCAACACGCGCGCTATACTTCTCAAGCCCATTCCTTCCCGCACAAGTGTTACGATCCGGTAACTACTTTGCGGATGGTAAGCTTCGCTTGTATAAACTGCCTGCTGATACCGGGAGCAAGTCTTACAATAAAATTTCTGAACTCCGGTGCGCTGTTTACCGGCTTTGATACAGCGTTTGAAGCAGTATTTACAATCCATCAGATAAAGTAATGCACGAAGGTTAAAAAAAGGCTGTTATTTCAGCGGTAAGGCTTTAAAATAAAAACAGCAGGGGTTTGTGCCTGCTGCTTTCATACAATCTTATTAGCCGGTAAGCCTGACTTTCAATGACCTACCCTCTCTTATAACCGCCACCAGATAAAGTAATGCACTACTCTGGCGAACGTCCTTCATGATGTTAAGTAGGGTTTATCTATATACGCATATCTCCGATTGCGAGCACTGTTACTGTACTACAATAAATTTAAAATCAAATGACATTGTTGCGGAATCATATTCTACTCGACCTCTTAAGTCATACATCCCTAAACTATCAGCTTTATAAGAATAGTGCGCAATTCCGTTGCTTAGACTGTCGCTTGCTATAATCTCATTCAGGGGTAGTTCCATTATTATCTTAAAATGCCTTGCCTTAATTGCAAAGGTTCCTTCTAAGTTGCTTCCTACTTTAATGGTGTCCTTGTTTAACAAGATTGTCACAGCACCCTTATTAAATTCATCTTTAGTCATCCCCAGTACTTCACCATTGGCAACTACATATAGTGCCTCACCATTGATGCCTGAGAGTTTAACGGGTGGAATTGGACCCGAAGAGTCCTTACAAGACAATGTTGCTATAAACAGTATGAGTATCAAAAAAAATCTTATCATAATTCAAATGTAGAAAATCTAATCTCCAGTATAAAGAAGCCATTTACTTGTCGATTGCACCATTAAATGCGCATTGCCTGATTTGTTGTACTGATATAAATATTCACTTTGAGCCGGATTCGTACCCTCTCCTCCAAGATATCTATAATAACCTGGTTGCCAGTTCTCCATTTCGGTTGGGCCAACTTCTCGATATTCGTACAATCTGTCTCCAGGAAATAAGAACGAGCCTTCATATAGGTTTCTTGGATCTTCATTGTATATACCAACTCCATTAATAAACGCATCCAAAGGTTTGTCAGCTGTTCTATAGTCAAGTATAGTCATCAGGTCTTCAGGATCGCCAACTTTCCATACTCCAATTCTTCCCTTTCCAACATCCTTCATAGCAAATTGCTCGTTACCTCTTCCAACAATAACTATTTGCGCATAGTCTCGTAATTTTTTCTTAAACAGAGCTTTCAATCCAAGCTTTTCAGCAATTATTCCCCAGCTCTGCAAATGTCTTTCCCATGCAGTAGATCCCTTAGGAGGATCGTTTTGCGGATCATCTGGCACCCATTCTCTCTGACGCCACACCTTATAGTCATACCTTTCACCCGTTTCCGGATGAGTCATAAAAGATGTGTATTCAAACCAAGAATAATGACCTCCCATAGTACTTTCAAAAAAGGAAAAATCTTTATCCCAACCGGCATAGTAGTCACCAGCTTGGCTCATTCCAGCAATTCTATTATATCGATTTACACCCATTGCGGAAACTCCATAATCGTTTTGCATAGCCTGCCCACCACTCGGGTCATTCATCATAACCGGATTGTTCAATGCATAATTGTAAGTAGTGCTTGATGCGTATAACGGAGCATACGGATCTACCTGCAGCATCCTTCCGATAGCAGGGTCATAACCTCTGTAATACATCTCATACCAGCCACTTGTTTTATTCAGCTCGTTGGCTGCGTTATACAAGTAATTATTATCCTTAGCGCTTTCCCTTGTCCAACTGGCTGAGGTTTGCAAACCAAACGGATAGTATTCATTATACTGAATGACATTTGTTTTCGTATGGCTCACTTTAAAGTCATCAAAGTAGACAAAGTTGTTGCTCACGTTTTCGTAGCTCAGGTAAATATACAAATAACCTTCTTCCGTAATTTGTATGGGCGCATCAAACTCAACTTTTGCCTTGGCCAGGTTACTGGCGTCTGTAACGGCCTGCCAATCCATCGTTAACAGGTTATAGTTCTTGTCAAAGAGGATGTAGTTCAGGTAGGCAGCGGGCTCGTCATCGCCCTGGTTGCCCGCAAGTCCTGTAGCACCAAATGCATTGTTCAGCCCGTTGTAAATTCTCCCGGATTCTCCGCTGCCACCACTCACACCGCCAAAAGCGCTGGCTACTGCAGCCATAATCGTTGTTAACGTCTGGCTGCTTCCATAGCCGCTCGAGCTTTCATAATATGCCCATACTTCTGCCGCTACCTGATCACCCGGGTAAACCTTTAAACTTTTTGCCGGGCCGATAGGTACAGACTGGTTCAATCGTATTGCTTTGCTGCCTGAGGATGTATGGTTGGCAAGCGGGGCTGATACAGGTGTAGGTACGTTCAGGTATTGCGATGACTGATCACCTCCTGTGCCTTCAAACGTTGCAACCGGGGCATCCACTGCTGGCGTTACTGAAGTAAACACCACGCGGGTATTCCCCTGGTGGTCGGCTATTGAATACTCATAATTCAAGGTGCCACCATTGTTAACAACTCTTCCTTCCGGTGAGCCGAAGAAACTTAACACGTTTGAGCCTGAGCCGGCCTTTTCGTACACAAACCCGTTCACATATTCGGTTGTCGTTAGCAGCGTTGCACCATTGTACAGCTTTTGCGTAAGCTTGGTGCCGGCTGCATCATACACATACTCGATCTTCTTGCCGCCCGTAAAATTCACCTGCGTGGGCTTGCCTAAAAAATTATACACAATGCTGGTAATGCCTTTGTTCGCATCGCTTAATAAATTACCGTTCACATCGTACGTATAATCATTGCTCGTGCTGCTGCTGCCGTTGTCAAACCCGGAGGCTGCTGAAGTACCCGCGGCATCCGTAACTTTCTCCAGACTGTTCTTGTTCCCGGATGTATAGGCATACGTCAGGTTGTCAATCGTTTCGTTTGTATACGAACCGGCTATGCCCGTAAGCTGGTGCTTGCGCTGCTTGCGCTCGAGAGTTTTGATGTTGCCGTTCAGGTCATACGTCATCGTTTCGTTCTGCGCATCTTCTTCCTTATTCCAGGAGGATTCCTTTTTTACATAGTCGGCTGTTGTCAGCCGCCCCGTCTTGTCGTACGCATACGCATAGCTCTTCTGCCCCGAAGCTCCGCTGCCTGCGCCTACCGCTTTCCACTTCATGGCTGAGATGTTGCCGTCATATTTTGCTGTTGTGGTCAGGCCTGATTCGCTCTCATTATATAAGAGCTCCATCCCAAAGTAATCGTTGGTCTCATCGTTGCTGCTGTTGCTCGAAAGCTCACTGTTATTGATTGACTTCAGTTGCCCGCGGATCGTATACCGGTAATCCACGCTCTGCATAAAATTGCCGCTGCCGGTGTGATGCAGTTTTTTATCCACCACCTGGCCAAGCGCATTGTATTCATACTGCACCACGAGCTGATAGGCACTGCCCGTGCCGCTGTTGTCCTGCGAGACTTTGTACAGATCTCCCCGGGTGGTGTACTCATATTTATTGAGGATATTCTTAGTGTTGCCCGAGCCTGCATTATGCAGCTTCCTGCTGTACAGCACGCGGCCGTCATCGGCATACGCATTCGTTACGCGGTCCAGCCGGGTTGGCGCCAGCGGGTTGGAACTGCACACCTGGATGGTGCGGCCCCGGTTGTCATAAAATACATACGTCTTCAGCCACGTGCCGGTGCCTAAAATTTTTCGCTTGCTGCCCGTAGCCCGCCCGAGTGTATACAGTTCTGCCGCATGCTCACCGGTAAGTCCCGCACTCAGATATGTTGTATCGGCTGTACCATTATTGTCAAAATCATAATCATCAAAATAATTAACGGACAGCACTTCGTTGCCTACATCGTTCGGAAAGCTCTGGTTGGTATACCCTTCCAGCGCAGTGCCCTGCTTCTCAAACCATTTATCGGCACCAAAGGTCGCATGCCCCGCAACATAGAGGCCATCAACATAGCCTTGCATGGTTGCCCGCGTTGTATAGGTGGTGTTGGTATGAATGCCAGTCATCACGGCATTGCCTTTATAATCATCCTTGATGAACATCCATTTGTTATCGGGCTTCAGCAGGCCATCCTGCGTAAGCACCACCCGCCCGAGCGGATCATAGATAATATACTGCCACGCCTGCCCCGGAACTTTCTTTTCAATTACGCGCCCTTTACTGTCATACCGGAACTGGTTGCAATAACTGTCTTTAATGGTTTGCGTAAAACTCCAGCTTCCTGCTTTCAGTTCAGCTACACCTTTGGGTGAGATGATGTACGTGAGCTGCCCGAGGTCATCATACAGATAGTACGTCTCCAGGTAATCAGTCGATACACCCTCGATCGTAGCATCAAGTTGTTGCCGCACAAGGATTGTTTTGCCTGCGCCATCGGCAAACGTCAGGATATGGTTGCCGTTTGCATCAATTGATTTTGTCTTGGAAAGCTTCTTCGCATCGTAGTACCAGCTGCTGTCGGCCTTTGCATTGAATTTCCGCAAATAGGCGGCTGTTGCATTAAGCAGGTACTCAACTTTCTGCGTGTGGTTTTTATCCGGCTGCATGGCGCGGCCCACT
>CAZHQP010000049.1:9833-12413 GCA_964534735.1 uncultured Roseivirgaceae bacterium | reverse complement strand
CAGCGGTTAACACGATCTGCAGACCCGGATGACCGGCAGTATGCAGCTGAATTGCTGCTTCACACTTCCGCAGATGAATGTGTCTCGTTCCTGATCGAATTGCTTAACGATTCCGAACCAAAAGTCAGGAATACGGCCATTCGTTCTTCAGTAAAGAAATGGAACACTGAAGTTATCTACTCCCTGATCGAAAACCTGGGTAGTCCAGTGTACAGTAACCAGGCGATGAACACGCTGATCCTGATTGGAACAAAAACACTGCCTATGCTTGACAGTGCCTTCTACCGAAGCAGTCAGAGCACGCAGGTAATGCTGCGCCTTGTTCAGGTAATGGGCAGGATCGGAGGCCAGCGCGCGAAAGATATTCTGTGGAACAAAATTGACTACCCGAATAAAGTAATTGTATCTCAGGTTTTATTGTCACTGGGGGAATGCGGATTTAAGGCCGGAGTGTCGCAGATTACCCGGATCAAGTATGCAATTGAAACAGATATTGCAGATATCCGGTGGAACCTAAGTGCTATACAAGAAGTTGGGGAAGAGGGCTTTAACTCTCAGATAGTCGACTCATTACGGGGTGAGATCAAGAATGACATTGAACACGTTTACATGCTTCTCGCCATGTTGTACGACACGCGTTCCATCCAGCTTGTCAAGGAAAATATTGATAGCGGAACGACCGAAGGCATAACCTATGCGGTTGAACTTTTGGATGTGTTCCTTTCCGATCAGCTCAAACAGCGGGTAATTCCGATACTCGATGATATTCCGGATTCAGACCGCATCAACAAACTCGATATGTTTTTTCCCCGGGTTAAGCTCGATTCCAGGCTTGCGCTGAAATTTATGATCAACCGGGACTTTACGCAATCCAACCGCTGGACAAAGGCGTGCATCCTTTACCAGATCGGTCTTTCAAAACAAAGCGACTTTAAGCTTGACCTGATCGCCCAAATGTTTAACCCCGATAATCTGGTTCGGGAAGTGGCAGGCTGGGCATTAAATGAAATCAGCCCGAAAGATTACCTCAAGAATATAACGCAGTATGCAGCTGAATTGCTGCTTCACACTTCCGCAGATGAATGTGTCTCGTTCCTGATCGAATTGCTTAACGATTCCGAACCAAAAGTCAGGAATACGGCCATTCGTTCTTCAGTAAAGAAATGGAACACTGAAGTTATCTACTCCCTGATCGAAAACCTGGGTAGTCCAGTGTACAGTAACCAGGCGATGAACACGCTGATCCTGATTGGAACAAAAACACTGCCTATGCTTGACAGTGCCTTCTACCGAAGCAGTCAGAGCACGCAGGTAATGCTGCGCCTTGTTCAGGTAATGGGCAGGATCGGAGGCCAGCGCGCGAAAGATATTCTGTGGAACAAAATTGACTACCCGAATAAAGTAATTGTATCTCAGGTTTTATTGTCACTGGGGGAATGCGGATTTAAGGCCGGAGTGTCGCAGATTACCCGGATCAAGTATGCAATTGAAACAGATATTGCAGATATCCGGTGGAACCTAAGTGCTATACAAGAAGTTGGGGAAGAGGGCTTTAACTCTCAGATAGTCGACTCATTACGGGGTGAGATCAAGAATGACATTGAACACGTTTACATGCTTCTCGCCATGTTGTACGACACGCGTTCCATCCAGCTTGTCAAGGAAAATATTGATAGCGGAACGACCGAAGGCATAACCTATGCGGTTGAACTTTTGGATGTGTTCCTTTCCGATCAGCTCAAACAGCGGGTAATTCCGATACTCGATGATATTCCGGATTCAGACCGCATCAACAAACTCGATATGTTTTTTCCCCGGGTTAAGCTCGATTCCAGGCTTGCGCTGAAATTTATGATCAACCGGGACTTTACGCAATCCAACCGCTGGACAAAGGCGTGCATCCTTTACCAGATCGGTCTTTCAAAACAAAGCGACTTTAAGCTTGACCTGATCGCCCAAATGTTTAACCCCGATAATCTGGTTCGGGAAGTGGCAGGCTGGGCATTAAATGAAATCAGCCCGAAAGATTACCTCAAGAATATAACCCGTTTGCCTGAAGAGCAAAGAAAACAGCTAAACGCCATTGTGATTGAGAAGAAGCGATTGAGTAATCTTGAAGAAGTTCTGTTCTTCCAGCAGATTGCGCTGCTTGAAGGTATTTCAGGAATAACGCTTTCTTACCTGGCGGATATCAGCGAGGAGATCCAGCTGAAAGAGGGGCAGAACCTGATTCTGGATGATAAAGTTAACAACGACTTTTACGTCCTCATCAACGGAATGGTGGATTTCTACGAGAAGGGAGTTTACGTTTCGGAGTTTTCGCGCGGGCAATTTATTGGCGAAATGCTGGCTAAGCCTAACTATCTGAATACCAATCTGATTATCGCAAAAACAAGTGCCAGTATTATCAAATTCAACAAAGACAAGTTCTACGAGCTTCTGGCCGACAACGTAAAGCTTGCCGACAAGGTGCTCCAGTATGCCTAAAATTTTGTTTTTTGGCATTATTTGCTTTATTTGAGTTCACATTTTTTTAAACTGAGTAGGTTTTTTTAGACTTTTTAATCTAATCTGAGGTTT
>CAZHQP010000049.1:1390-9823 GCA_964534735.1 uncultured Roseivirgaceae bacterium | reverse complement strand
CGCTAAATGCTTAACTTTCAGGTTGTCTGTGGTGTATGCTAACGAATTCGTTGCAATCTGAGGAAATTGTCACTCATCCTGAGGATCAAACTGGTTTTGCTCCCGGGACGACCAATCCGTTTCCCGGACTCAGACCCTTTACCGTAGACGAATGCCATCTTTTCTTTGGCCGTGAAGGCCAGGTAGATGATATCCTCCTTAAACTTTCCCGGAACCGGTTTGTGTGTGTAATGGGTTACTCCGGTAGTGGTAAATCATCACTTATGTATTGCGGGCTTGTTCCCGTATTATACGGTGGATTTGTAACACATTCAGGTCCGAACTGGCATATTATCGTTACCCGCCCGGGAACTTCTCCCATTCAGAACCTGGCAGATTCAATTGTTGACTATTTAATTACTCAAAACCGGATTGCTGCTGCAGACCGCAGCATACACAATGCAATCATTCTTTCCGTACTTCGAAGTGGTTCGCATGGCCTTGTTGAAGTATCCCGTTTCCTGCAAAAGGAGCATCAGGAAAATGTTTTCTTCATGGTCGATCAGTTCGAAGAACTGTTTCGGTTACAGGAAGAGATACTGGAGGAGGATGCCATTAATGAATCACAGCAATATGTAAATCTGCTGTTAACTGCCGTGCATCAACGCGAGGTTCCGATCTTCTCGGCAGTAACAATGCGTTCGGATTTTATCGCAAGCTGTTCAGTGTTTCCACACCTGACAGACGAAATCAATAAAAGCAATTACCTCGTACCGCAGATGTCACGTGAACAGCGCAAGATGGTAATTGAAGGTCCGGTTGCAGTTGGGGGAGGCAAAATCTCGCAGCGTTTGGTTAAGCGGCTGTTGAATGACATGGGTAAAAACCAGGATCAATTACCTATCCTGCAGCATGCCCTCATGCGTACATGGGATTATTGGCTCGATAACCGAGAAGAAGGTGAGCCTATGGATCTGCGTCACTACAACGCAGTAGGTAAAGTTTCACAGGCGCTTTCTCAACATGCAAACGAATTATACGAATCACTCTCATCCCGTGAGAAAGAAATAGCGGAAGTATTGTTTAAAAGTATCACCGAAAAAACGGCTGATAACAAGGGCATGCGCAGACCAAGCAAGCTTAGCTTGCTTGCCGAACTTGCCGATGGAAGTGAAGAGGAAGTGATCCGTGTTGTTGAACACTTCAGAAAACCAGGTCGTTCATTCTTAATGCCGGCTCACTACATTCCATTAACTTCTGATTCAGTTATTGAGCTTTCCCACGAAAGTTTGATGCGGATCTGGAATAAGCTGAATGCCTGGGTAGAGGAGGAATTTGAATCAGCGCAGATGTACAAGCGGTTGTCTGATGCTGCCGCCATGTATCAGATCGGTAAAACCGGTTTATGGCGTCCGCCTGATTTGCAGCTTGCATTAAACTGGCAGAAGAAACAGCGGCCTACACGTGAGTGGGCACAGCGATACGATGAAGCATTTGAACGTGCAATTGTATTTCTCGATACGAGCCGCATCACGTATGAAGCTGAATTAAAAAATCAGGAGATGCTGCAGAAGCGCGTGCTTCGCAGAGCGCGCGTTACCGCTATCGTGTTGGGTATTGCAGCATTGATCGCGATTTTATTCTTTGTGTTTGCGCAGATTCAAACCATCGAAGCTACCAAGAACCTGGCAGATGCAAACACACAGCGTGAAGTAGCAACGCGTGAAAGAGAGAAGGCACTCAAGCAAAGTGAGATTGCGACAAAAGAAAGAAACATAGCCCGGGCTGCACAGGAATACGCGGAAGAGTCAAATAAGGAGCTTCAGAAGGCCTTGGCGCAGGTGGAGGTTGAAAAACAAAATGCCCTCAAGCAATTCCGTGAAGCCAAGCGTCAGGAACAAATTGCTATTGAAGCCGGTAAGTCTGAGACTACACAGCGCGTAATTGCAGAAGAGAAAACCAGGGAAGCGTTAATCGCCACAGAAAAGAACGAGGCATTATACTACCTGAGTGTGGCTCAATCATTAGCCGCAAAATCAGTACAGGAAGATGATGATAATAATCTTGCCGGCCTCCAGGCCATGCAGGCATTTCATTTTCACAGACGGTATAAAGGCAAGCACTATGATCCATATATTTATTCCGGATTGTACCATGCCTTAAAAGAAATTTCGGGCACAACCTACAATGCCATAAAAGTTAAGGGACCTTCACGGAATAGAATGAACTCCGTTGCAGTTTCTACAAAGAGTGCACAGTTCTATGCTGCCGCAGCGGATGGAAGGATATTCTCCGGTAATTATGAAACCTTGAAAGGAAAGCCAACCGGTTTTGAAAATCCGTATCCTAACCGGATTGTGGCGTTAAGCAATGATGAAAATTACCTGGCAAACGGAACTGATTCTGCCAATGTTCAGATATTTAATCTCGCCAATCCAAAAGCAAATCCGGTATTGGTAACAACACTTTCCGGGGCTACAAACGACATTGAATTCCTGCCAAACAATTCAGGGTTTGCTGTAAGTAAAACGGATAAAACAATCTCTATTGTTAATCATCTTACCGGAAAAGTTACGGCAACAGCAACATTACCTTTTGAGTTAAAATCATTGTCCGTCAATCCGAATGGTAAGCAACTTGTAGCCGGAACCTGGTCAGGCGAATTGGTATTACTTGACATTCCATCCATGACATATAAAGTTGCGTTGCGTGATACGGGAGCCCAGATACTTTCTGTACGATTCAGCCCGGATGGAAAGAAGATTGCTTACGGAACATTTGAGATCAGGACCAAGCGCGGGTTGGTAAAAATGTATGACGTAATTGCAGAAGAGAAAACCAGGGAAGCGTTAATCGCCACAGAAAAGAACGAGGCATTATACTACCTGAGTGTGGCTCAATCATTAGCCGCAAAATCAGTACAGGAAGATGATGATAATAATCTTGCCGGCCTCCAGGCCATGCAGGCATTTCATTTTCACAGACGGTATAAAGGCAAGCACTATGATCCATATATTTATTCCGGATTGTACCATGCCTTAAAAGAAATTTCGGGCACAACCTACAATGCCATAAAAGTTAAGGGACCTTCACGGAATAGAATGAACTCCGTTGCAGTTTCTACAAAGAGTGCACAGTTCTATGCTGCCGCAGCGGATGGAAGGATATTCTCCGGTAATTATGAAACCTTGAAAGGAAAGCCAACCGGTTTTGAAAATCCGTATCCTAACCGGATTGTGGCGTTAAGCAATGATGAAAATTACCTGGCAAACGGAACTGATTCTGCCAATGTTCAGATATTTAATCTCGCCAATCCAAAAGCAAATCCGGTATTGGTAACAACACTTTCCGGGGCTACAAACGACATTGAATTCCTGCCAAACAATTCAGGGTTTGCTGTAAGTAAAACGGATAAAACAATCTCTATTGTTAATCATCTTACCGGAAAAGTTACGGCAACAGCAACATTACCTTTTGAGTTAAAATCATTGTCCGTCAATCCGAATGGTAAGCAACTTGTAGCCGGAACCTGGTCAGGCGAATTGGTATTACTTGACATTCCATCCATGACATATAAAGTTGCGTTGCGTGATACGGGAGCCCAGATACTTTCTGTACGATTCAGCCCGGATGGAAAGAAGATTGCTTACGGAACATTTGAGATCAGGACCAAGCGCGGGTTGGTAAAAATGTATGACGTAGACAGGCAGAAAAAAGATGATCGCCAGTTTACGGGCCATCGTGCCGGGGTTTACGATGTAGAATTCAGTCCGGATGGAAAACTGCTTGCCAGTGCCGGTTCAGACAAACGTCTTCAGATGTGGGTACTTGATAATCCGAACGATCTTCCGATCGTGATGGATAACAACAACGGATTTATCTGGGATATCGCTTTTGCGAAAGGATCTGATTACCTGATTGCCGCATGTCATGAATCAGAGATCCGCATCTGGCCAACCGATCCTGATCTGCTGGCAAGTCAGGTTTGTCCGAAACTCCAAAGAAACATGACACAGGATGAATGGATCAAATATGTTGGAATTGATATTCCATACGAAAATACGTGTCCAACACTGTTAGTAAAGCCGTATTAATTTGATGAGATTCTACAAAGTTATTGTTGGCGGCTTACTCATGATCTGTATCATGCAGCACTTGGCAATTGCGCAAAGCAATTCGTGTGAAGAGCAATTGAATTCAGCTCAGGCAGAATTTGATGCGGGCAGATTTTATGGAATCCCAGCGATGCTGGCACCTTGTATCGACAAGGGCTTTTCTCGCGAACAGCGTCAGCGGGCATTTTTATTATTAACACAAGCTTATCTTTTATTGGATGATCCGATCGGTGCTGATAACAGTTACCTGGAAGTGCTTCGCGCCAATCCCGAATTTTTGGCAGATACGGCCCGCGACCAGATTGACGTTGTATACCTCAGCAAACGCTTTACAGCTGCTCCGATTTTCTCACTCTTTGGGCGGATTGGTGGTAACCTTTCTCCTGTAGAAGTTATTGATGTAATCAATGCCTCAGGTGAGCCGAATGTTAAAAATGATTACAAAGCAAAAGTAGGCTGGCAATTTGGAGCAGGAGCAGACTGGCATATTAATGAGCGCATTGCAGTAAGTGCAGAATTAAATTACATGTTTACTTCTTACGAAAAAACACAAACCCGATTTAACAGGGATATAGAACGCTTTAAGGATAATCAGAATACATTATCGATTCCAATTGCTGTGAAGTACACCATTTTTACCCGCGAAGAAATAAGACCCTATATTTTTGCGGGCTATGCATTTAATTTTCTTTTCAGTGACCGGGGACAGATTCAAATTATCAAAGCCGATGATGGCCGCGATGGTATCCTGGAAGAATCATCTCCCCGGATCGACTTTAGTGATTACCGCAGGAAATTGAATCGTGCATTTTTTATCGGAGGAGGAGTAAAGTATAAGTTCGGAATCAATTTCCTGTTTGCCGAAATGCGATATAACTTCGGATTAACGAATGTAGTATCGAACTCAAGCACTTACGATCAGGATGGTCCGGCCACAGAATATGGTCACGTGGATGATTTTTTCAGACTTGATAACCTTTCAATTTCAGTCGGGTATGTTAAACCCCTGTATAAGCCGCGAAAAGTTAAGCGGGTGAAAACAAAATCAGTACTTAAAGATATTAAGAAGCAATCGAAATGAAGGGTTTGAAATACATGATTTGTTTGTGCGGGTTGCTGGCAACCTTTTTCTCCTGTGAGACCAGCACAGATGAAGCGTATAAGAACTACTTCATCAAATATTATGGTGGTGATGGTAATCAGGAGGCAAAAGATTTTGTTGTGAACAATGATGGATCTGTAATCATTCTCGGAACCTCTACCGAAGTGGATGACACTACCCGCATTTACGTTGTTAAAGTGGATTCGGAAGGAAACACTATATGGTCTAAAAAATGGGGTGGCAGGGATAAAGAGGTTGCCCAGGATCTGGAACCCATTTTGGAAGGCACGTATACCGGTGGATTCTTACTTCTGTCGAATGTTGAAAAGGATGATGCCGATAATACATTTATTAAAGTGCTCAGATTTGATGCGAATGGAAATAAAATTGATAGCCTTGAGTATAATCAGTATAGTACACAATTTGGTTACTCCATAACATCCATGTCAGATGGCGGCTTTGTATTTACAGGAAACACAACCGATATCAGTGCCTTCCCCGAAAGTGATGAAGACAATGATTTATTTGTGGACAAGCAGGATCTGATTCTGGCTCGATTTACCGAGAACAAGACTCGCGATAATGTTTGGATTCTCTTTGGCGGAGAAGAATTCGTGATGGGAGTAAAGATACTTCGGGTGGGTGCTTCAGGGTATTATTTTGCGGGTCACTCGAATACTGCTCGTGCCCGTCCTACAGGAGATTTTCGTCAGCAGAATTTCTGGTATGCAAAGCTTTCGCCTTCCGGAACATTTGAACGACAATTTTTCGGAGGCAGTAACCGGCTAAATGAATCACTCACCGCAATTACCGGTAATAATTCAACCTATATGGGAGTCGGTACGCAATTGGTTCAGGTTAACCAAACGAGAATCTTTGTACATGCGTTTGCTCAACCAATTGCTTCAATTAAGCTTGACACACTGCTGGGAGGCCTGAATGTTGGTCCTGAAAATTCTGAAGGTGTGTCCATTGCGCCTGCTCAGGAGAGTAATATGTTTTGGGTTGTTGGCAATGAAATAAAAGAAGGCGGCCGGAATATCTGGGTTGGCAAGGTCAGCTTTGATCCGTCATCGGAATTACCTACTGATGCTTATGAAACAGAAACTTTCATGTCGTTTGGAGGTGCAAATAATGATGATACGGCAAGCGCAATTCAGCAGCTTCCAAATGGAGATGTGCTGATTTTAGGTACAATGGAACTTGTGCATCAGAAGAAAATGGCCTTGATTAAAGTGAGGCCAAACGGACGTTTTGAGTAGATTTTTACAGGCCTTTAAAGCGGTTACTTTTAACACGTGAAGGCTATTTATAATTTATAGTAGGGCTTATTATCGTATATGGTTAGTTTTTACCGCCTAAACAAAGTTTTTGCTTCAATTTGTGCGATAGTAACTGTCGTTTTATGTGCTTTTTCAGCACAGGCTCAAACCACCGTCATCCCGGCTCCGGGCCCGGGCTATACAATGTGTTCCGGAGGAAGCTATGTTAGCATCGGGCTTATTGATATCCGAGAAAATATTGCAACCTCTTATCCGGTTGCTCCGGGCCTTACATATTTTAGATTAAGACTCCCTGCGGGTTTTGTATTTAATAATGCAATTACCCCCACGATAGCTGCCCCGGGTGCAGACGACTTCACTCCCGATCCTGCCTTTGTTGGATATTTCAATAGCGATACAGAAGTTGAGATCAGTTTCAGAGTTACAACAACCGCTCAGATTGACCGAATTACTATTAACGGACTACAGGTTCGTGCTACGGCTGCGGGTACGGGTAACATTGTCAGAGTTGCTTCAGCATCCGGACCCGATGCTGATCTTCCGGGTAACAATGTAATCGACAATGTTTCTCATGGGTCCTTAACGAGTGCAGATTTCTCCGTAACCCTAAGCAGTTCCGATGCCGATAACCAGGTTTGTGCCGGTGAGTTGGTCACATTCACGGCAACACCTTCAATAGGCACAGGCGCTAAGACATATCAGTTTTTTAGAAACGGAAATCCTGTACAAGGACCTGGAAGCTTTGCACAATATACATCTGCGCTTAACAATAATGACGAGATTACGGTAACGGCAGTTTATACGACCAACGGTTGTACAAGTACGATCACTGCAGGAAATGGAATAACAACAACGGTTTCACCCTTGCCAACAGTAAATGCTCCTGCTGGTCCACTTTCAGTGTGCGGAAACGGTTTTGCAGATCTTACCGGAACCACCTTTGCTAATTCTCCTGGTATCGTTTGGGCATCGTCCGGTGACGGAAGTTTTCAACCTAATGCATTAACAGTTAATGCGAAATATTATCCGGGACCAAATGATATTGTTAATGGATCCGCTACACTGACGATTACAACAACAGGCTCTTCGTGTACAGCTGCTTCTGATAACGTAGTGGTTAATGTCAATCAATTACCGGCTCCGGTAATCAGTGGCCCGAATGCTGTTTGCTCGGGTCAGGTAGGGGTGGGGTATAATACGCCAGCTAATGCGGGCCGCACATACAGTTGGTCCGTTACGGGCGGAACAATCACATCCTTGGCAACCATACCAGGCATTACAGTTACCTGGGGGGCTGCGGGTACCGGAACATTACAGGTAACGGAAACGATTACCGCTACAGGATGCCAGGTGACAACATCGTTATACAGTGTTACAAAAACCAATGTTGTTGCAAGCCTGACGAGCAGCGATGCAGACAACATCATTTGTTCCGGCACGAGCGTAACGTTCACCGCCACCCCGTTAGGCGCATCGACTTACGACTTCAGAGTGAATGGCGTAAGCCAGCAGAGCGGAGCCTCTAACCAGTACACGACCACAGCACTGACCAGCGGTCAGAACGTAGACGTTATTGTCACCCTTGGTACAGGTTGTTCCGCGACCAGTTCCCCGATCACCACGACTGTTAACGCCAACCCGACACCCACGCTGGCGAGCAGCGATGCCGACAACACGATCTGCGCAGGCACGAATGTAATCTTCACGGCAACGCCAGCAGGGCAGACCAGCTACCAGTTCTTTGTAGACGGTATCAGCGTACAGACCGGGGCAGGCAACACGTATGCTACCACCGCATTAACAACCGGTCAGGCGGTTAGAGTATCAATCACCAACGCCAGCAGCTGTACTGCGACCAGCGCAGCGATTATAACCACAGTCAATCCTAACCCGATCGTCAGCCTGACGAGCAGCGATGCAGACAACATCATTTGTTCCGGCACGAGCGTAACGT
>CAZHQP010000049.1:0-1290 GCA_964534735.1 uncultured Roseivirgaceae bacterium | reverse complement strand
TCACCCTTGGTACAGGTTGTTCCGCGACCAGTTCCCCGATCACCACGACTGTTAATTCTAATCCAACCCCGGTTATTACAGGAACATCACCGGTATGTGCAAACCAGACAGGTGTTACGTATCAGGTAGGTGTGATAGCAGGCCGGACCTATAGCTGGACTGTCTCAGGTGGAACAATCACGGCAGGAGCAGGTACACCAATCATTACAGTTACCTGGGGTACTGGACCAGCAGGAACTGTACAAGTACAGGAAACGATTACAGCAACAGGATGTGCTGCAAACTCAGCCGTATTTAATGTGACGATTAATCCGAATCCTGTTGTTAATGCTATATCAAATCAGCTTGCATGTGATGGTGCAACAATAGCTGCAATTGGTTTGAGTGCAAATACAGGTGGGGGTGAAACATTCACGTGGACGGGTGGTACTTCTGTTGGTTTAGTAAACGGATCTGATAACAGCAATCCTTTTGAGATACCCTCATTTACCGCAATTAATACAGGAAACACTCCGGTTACCGTTCCTGTAAGTGTGTCTGCTTCAAAAGCGGGTTGTACGGGGCCTGTACAGATATTTAATGTTACTGTAAATCCGAGTGCAACATTCTCAATAGCCAATGCAGCCTCCGTTATTTGTGAAGGGCTTCCGACAAATATCACGCTGACAAGTCCGACAACTAATGCAATTATCACATTAGTGAGTGTTAACTATGCAGGCGCAACTGGCGGAACCTATACAACAGGTGACACCTTTACGAACGGTCAGAAGATCCGTGAGACATTAGGCAACCCGACAGAAAACCAGATTACCGTAACGTATACCTTCAGCGTAGCCGCGAACGGCTGCAGCAATCCAACAACCCAGCAAACCACCGTACTGATCAATCCGGCACCGCCTGTGTTCAGCATCAATAACTCTGCAGCGTCCTCAATCTGTACAGGTGCAGCAACCAACATTGTGTTGAACACTCCAACGGTCAATGCGCAGGTAAGATTGGATGCCGTGACATACAACGGAGCAACCGGAAGTGCCTTAGCTATCGGAAGCTTGTATACCAATGGACAGAGCATCGCTCAGACATTAACCAATGCCACGAATGCACCGATCTCGGTTGTGTATACCTTCAGCGTAAGCGCGAACGGCTGTAACAATCCAACGACACAGCAAACGACTGTAGTGGTAAATCCTGCACCTGCATTCTCGATCACGAATACAGCCTCCGTTATTTGTGAGGGGCTTCCGACAAATATCACGCTGACAAGTCCGACAACTAATGCAATTATCACAT
>CAZHQP010000048.1:0-12532 GCA_964534735.1 uncultured Roseivirgaceae bacterium | reverse complement strand
ACAGGTCGTTTTGGCAACTGGCTCGAAAATCTTGTCGACTGGAACTTGTCGCGCTCGCGCTATTGGGGAACCCCGCTTCCAATCTGGAGAACGAAAGACGGCAAGGAAGAAATTTGTATTGGCTCGATCGCACAACTTGAACAAGAAGTTGAAAAAGCCAAGAAAGCCGGAATTACAAATTCTAAATTCGACATTCGTAATTCGGATTTTGATTTGCACCGGCCTTATGTGGATGAAATTGTTCTCGTGAGCAGCAAAGGCGAACCGATGTATCGCGAAACCGACCTGATTGACGTTTGGTTTGATTCAGGCGCGATGCCGTATGCACAATGGCATTACCCGTTTGAGAATAAAGAAACATTTGAAAAAAGCTATCCGGCTGATTACATCGCGGAAGGCGTTGATCAGACCCGTGGCTGGTTTTTTACGCTGCACGCAATCGCAAACTTGTTGAGCGAAGCCAGCGAAGAAATCAAAGCGGTCAATAAAAAAGTAAATAACCCGGGCGTTGCATTCAAAACTGTTATTTCCAACGGACTTGTGCTGGATAAGAACGGCAACAAGATGAGCAAGAGCAAGGGCAACGTGGTGAACCCGTTCGAAAGCCTGGGTAAATACGGTGCCGATGTAGTGCGGTGGTACATGATTGAAAATGCACCACCGTGGGATAACTTGAAATTTGATTTTGATGGCATTGTTGAAACCCAGCGCAAGTTTTTTGGTACGCTGATCAATACTTATTCCTTCTTTGTGCTATACGCAAACATTGATGGTTTCGAGAAAGACGAAATGAATAACGTTTCGTGGGATAAGCTTGCCCCGCTTGATAAATGGATCATCACCAAAGAACAATCGCTGATCGAAGAGGTTACGGCAGCCTATAACGACTATGAGCCGACTAAAGCAGCGCGTGCGATCCAGGAGTTTGTAAATGATCACGTTTCGAACTGGTATGTACGGTTGAACCGGAAACGTTTCTGGCAACCGGGCACACAGGGCGAAATGTCAGTCGACAAGAAAGCCGCATACGAAACACTGTACGAATGCTTGATGGTTACCGCGCAATTGATGTCGCCTATCGCGCCTTTTTTCAGTGAGTGGTTATACAAAAACCTGACAGATAACATCCGCACAAAGGCGAAAAAGAGCAATACACCGTTACAGTACGAATCGGTTCATCATACATTTTTAGTAAAAGCTGATCCGAAAAGAAAAGACACTGAGCTTGAGATCTCCATGGATTATGCGCAGCGCATTTGCTCGCTGGTTCACTCCATCCGCAAGAACAGCAAGATCAAAGTGCGTACACCTTTACAAAAAGTATTGTTGCCGGTACTGGATGAAAAATTTGCCAACCGCGTAAAAAGCGTTGAAGATATCATCAAAGCCGAAGTGAACGTAAAAGAGATCCAGTACATCGATGATACGTCTGACTTGTTAGTGAAGAAGGTCAAGCCGAACCTCTCCAAACTTGGCAAGCAGTATGGTCCAAAAATGAAAGAAGTTTCGGCTGTGATCACTGGCCTTGCGAAAGAAGATATCCAGACACTTGAGAAAAAAGGGGGATTGAATAAAGGTGGATTTGATCTGGTGCTGGAAGATGTGTTGATCTCATCGGAAGACATACCGGGCTGGTCAGTTGCCAGCGAAGGAAATGTTACCGTAGCATTAGACATCACATTAACCGAAGCGTTAAAGAAGGAGGGCACCGCGCGTGATTTTGTAAACCGGATTCAAAACCTCCGCAAGGATATGGGATTGGAAGTGCTGGATAAAATCGCAATCGAAGTTCAGCAAAGCACTCCGGAAACGGACCAGGCGATTACTGAATTTGCCGACTACATCCGTACAGAAACACAGGCTTTAACGTTAGAGCTTAAACAAAATGTGAGTAATAGCGTTGAGGTAGAAATGGAAGATTTTAATCTGAATGTGAAGGTAACTCGTAAATAAAATAGTCCACGGTCGACTGTCGACAGTTAGGCCGTGAACATTATAATCGTATAAATGAAAATTCTGAAATATTTCCTTGTTGCTTTCGTAGTTATCCTCATCGATCAGTCTTCCAAGATTCTCGTGTACAACAACATGTACCTGCATGAAGAGATTTATGTTTTAGGAGACTGGTTCCGGATTCACTACTTATTAAATCCAGGAATGGCGTTTGGCATTCGTTGGGAAAATGAGTTCGGCAAGCTTGCATTAACCATCTTCCGCATCATTGCCATGTTTGGTATCGGCTATTACCTCTGGAAAATGGTATCACGGAAGGCGCACAACGGTTTCCTGATTTGTCTGGGATTAATTCTGGGTGGAGCGATTGGTAACGTTATTGACAGTACGTTCTATGGTGTATTCCTGAATAATGCCCCTGCTGATGCACCCACTCCCTGGTTCCATGGTCAGGTTATCGACATGCTTTACTTTCCCATTTTCGATTTTGTATGGCCTGAATGGGTACCCGGCTTGGGCGGCAAATATTTTGAGTTCTTCAGTCCGGTATTCAACATTGCCGATGCATCAATCTTTATTGGTGTGGTGATTATTCTGATCATGCAGAAGCGATTTTTCAAAGAACAAGCTCAGCCTGCACCCGCACATTCGTAAGAATTACCGTTGCCTTCTGTCCATACTGATAATAACCCCTGGCAATCCGCTTACAGCGACTTTTTTGATGCCGTTCACGTAAGAATTTGAGTCTTAGCCCATTCTGCGGCATAGCCAAATTCATTTTTCTGAGTACATTTAGGGCTACTGAAGTTTTACCTAACCGTATAATTAATGAGTTTGTTCAATAAGAAACCGCTTGAGCAGTTACTGGCCGCCAGTACTGAAAAAGGATTAAAGCGAACACTCGGTGCAGGCAACCTGATTGCGCTCGGAATCGGAGCCATCATCGGTGCCGGATTGTTTGTTCGTACTGCTGCTGCAGCCGGTCAGGCTGCGGGCCCTGCCGTTACCATTTCATTCATCATTGCTGCTGTTGGCTGCGCCTTTGCAGGACTTTGCTATGCAGAGTTCGCATCAATGATCCCGGTGGCAGGCAGTGCATACGCATACAGCTATGTAACCATGGGCGAAATTGTTGCCTGGATTATCGGCTGGGCGCTGATCATGGAGTACGCGCTCGGTGCTGCCACGGTAAGTATCGCGTGGAGCGAATACCTAAACAAGCTCTTCGATGGCGGGATCCCCTATGAATGGTGTCACTCACCGTTCGAAAGCTTCACGGATTCAGCCGGAGTTCTACACCAGGGACTTGTTAACCTGCCTGCACTCGCGATTTTATTAGTTCTTACACTATTGTTGATCAAAGGCACACAGGAGTCAGCTGTTGTTAACATGATCATTGTATTCGTTAAAGTATCTATTGTATTGCTATTCATTGTTATCGGATGGCAGTTTATCAGACCTGAAAATCATACTCCGTACATGATTCCGGAAGGAATGGCTCCTGTAACGGATTCAACTGGCAAAATTATCGCTGATTACTCCGGAGTCTTCAAGCACGGATGGGGCGGTGTATTAGGCGGTGCTGCTATTGTGTTCTTCGCCTTTATCGGGTTTGATGCCGTATCAACCGCGGCACAGGAAGCAAAAAATCCTAAACGCGATATGCCAATCGGTATCCTCGGTTCGCTCGTAGTTTGTACGATACTCTACATCTTGTTTGGCCACGTACTAACAGGTGTCGCACCCTGGCAGGAATTTGTTGATCCGGAAAAGGGCCGTGAAGCCTCGGTAGCCTATGCCATCAGTACCTACATGATGGGTTACGGCTGGTTGTCTACAGCCGTTGCGGTTGCGATCCTTGCCGGGTTCTCATCGGTTATTCTTGTCATGCTAATGGGCCAAAGCCGTGTATTCTACACCATGAGCGGTGATGGTCTTATCCCTAAAGTATTCAGCGTACTGCACCCGCGCTTTCAAACTCCATACAAAGCCAACATGATCCTGTTTGTTTTTGTAGGATTGTTCGCAGCATTTGTACCGGGTAATGTGGCTGGGGATTTAACAAGCTTCGGAACTCTATTCGCATTCGTGCTCGTAAGTCTCGGGGTTTGGATACTTAGAATTAAATCTCCTAACGTTGAGCGTCCGTTTAAGTCTCCGCTTTCATCAGGTTCATTTCCATTAGTGCCCATACTCGGTGCTGTGATTTGTACCGCCATGATCGTTGCTTTGGATAAGCATACACTTACCGCTGCCGGAATATGGATGGTGATTGGACTAGTTGTGTACTTTGTCTACAGCAGACATCACAGCAAATTGAATAAAAATGCATAAGCAGCTTTAAACAAATAAAAAAGAGTCCCGTTAATGCGGGACTCTTTTTTTTGTGCCCGACTGAATGGTTTGTACCTTAGCCATCATGGTTTCAACTCTCCTGTCACACGGCTGGAAAAAATTTACCCGTTCCGCTGCATTCAATAAAGAAGTTACTGCATCTGTTTTCCTGGGCATCATGGCCATCATGATGATCGGCTACACATTAGCCCTTGGGTTTGGACTTAACTATATCATCACAAAAGGCCTGAACATACCGGACAGCTTTACATTTATCAACAAGCTGTTGCTCTACTATTTCGTGTTGGAATTTGTAATGCGTTATATGATCCAGAACGTGCCCGTGCTGGATATTCAACCCTACATGCATCTTCCAATCAGGCGTTCGGGTATCATGCACTTTCTTTTGGTAAAGTCACTGGCCCATGTAATGAACATTACCGTACTCCTGCTCTTCACACCTTTTGCCATAACCGTAGTAGCTGGAAAATTCGGAGCAGCCGGGGCCTTCGGTTGGCTATTTACAATTTTCACAATGAGCCTGCTTCTTCATTACACCGTTATTCTCTTCAAGAAAAAGCTTGATGACAGCATTTGGGGCATTCTCAGCTTTGTTCTTTTCTTTTCAGGATTAGCAGCTGCTGACTACTATCAATGGTTCAGGTTATCGGACATTTCAGCAGCCCTCTTTGCTGCCGCTGCAGAACATTCAATGGTTTTGCTGATCTCGGTGATTGCGCTTGGTGCATTATATCTTTTCAATTATCAATTCTTCCTGCTGGGGGTTTATTATGATGAGCAGCGTCAGCAATCCGTATCCCGGAAAGCCCAGGATTTTACTTTCCTGAAAGGATTAGGAATTATGGGCGACTGGATCAGTGTTGAGCTGAAGCTGATCTTTCGCAACAAACGCCCGCGCACCGTATTTTACATGTCGGGCATGTTCCTGCTTTATGGTTTATTCTTTTACACGAATAAGACTTACACACAGGATATGCCATCCTTCCTGCTTTTTGTTGGCATTTTTATTACCGGCATTTTCATGATCAACTATGGTCAGTTTTTGTTCAGCTGGCAGGCGAGTCATTTTGATTTCATTTTAACACGCCCCATCTCGATGCGCCAATTCATTGAATCCAAGTACTGGCTGTTGAATAGTGTGACACTGCTTTGCTTCCTCTTAAGCATTCCTTATGCCTATTTCGGCTGGAACATCGTTCTGAATCATGCCATGCTTGCCTTGTTCAATATGGGCGTCAATATTTTTATTGTTCTTAATATGGCCATGTGGGGACCAAAAAAATTAAACTTAACAAAAGGCGGCTCCATGAATTATGAAGGTATAGGGGCTGCGCAATGGGTAATGGGTATACCGTTGTTGATCAGTCCGTATGTTTTTTATGTACCGTTTGTGATTGCCGGAAAATCACAATGGGGAGTGATTGCAATCGGGCTGGTGGGATTGATTGGAATTTTGCTCCGGCCTTATCTTTTAACATTTACTACCAGGCGCCTCGAACGCTTAAAATATTCTATTGCACAAGGATTCAGACAAGACTAATCATATGATCGCTATACAATCGCTTAAGAAAAGCTATAAAAATGTTTCCGTTCTGGATGTTACCGAATTATTCATTGGTCAAAATGAAAGTTTTGGCCTTGTGGGAAACAACGGTGCCGGCAAAACAACTTTGTTCAGGACAATTCTTGATTTAATCCGGCCTGATTACGGGAAAGTTGAGATCAACGGGAAAAATGTGCTCGGCAACGATGAATGGAAATCATATGTTGGTTCTTTCCTGGACGAAGGCTTTTTAATTCCTTACCTGACACCTGATGAATATTTCAGATTTGTAGGGAGGCTTCACAATTATTCAGAAGCCGACCTGAAAAGCTTTTACGATAGGTTTGGCGAGCTCTTCAATGATGAGATCATTGGTAAGAATAAATATATCAGTGACCTGTCGAAAGGGAATTTAAAAAAAGTAGGGATCGCAGCGGCTTTTATAGGAAATCCTCAAATAATCATGCTGGACGAGCCTTTCGAAAACCTCGACCCTACCTCACAGATCAGGCTGAAAAACCTGCTGCAGGATGAACGCAAGCAGAGAAATCTTACCTATCTCATCTCGAGTCATGATCTTAACCACGTCACCGATATTTGTGATCGCATT
This sequence comes from uncultured Roseivirgaceae bacterium, assembly GCA_964534735.1. Taxonomy (GTDB): domain Bacteria; phylum Bacteroidota; class Bacteroidia; order Cytophagales; family Cyclobacteriaceae; genus UBA2336. The sequence goes on along the minus strand of CAZHQP010000048.1, from coordinate 6,071 downwards.
GTGATCTTAGAAAAAGGAAGTGTTATCAAAGATTTGAAAGGCAATCAGAATATGCTGGCCGAGCTTGAAGAATACTTTAAAGCCTGATCAGTAAGTCTTTGTCATGTCAGCGGGAATAACGATTATAAAATCAGCGAGCTTTCTGTTTTCCGGATTGAGTGATCCAAGTTGGTCTTGTTCCGTTACGTGAATGGTGGCCGTTTTTATTCCGGGTTCTGCTTTTTTAAGATACCAGATTATCCCCTCTCCGTTCTGTGAATGATAAGTTCCATTTACTTGATAAACTTTTCCCTTGCGGTTTTTTAAAATGAAGTAAGCCATCGTAGCATCCTTAACAGCCTGTGACTTCGCCATATTCTCAGCTGAGCCGGTAGTACTGTGCCCGCCCATCGAACTGATCATACTTTTATAACCGGGCAATTCAAGGTCAACCGTGATCGGCAACGGAGCGATCCATTGTTTTGAATCTGTTAGCGAATCAAGCGCTGTGATCCCCTTCCGATAAACAAGGTTAGCATACCTTCTCGGAATATTAGAAGCAATTACATTTAGTTTATTGGCTTTGGCAAATTCTAATAAAGGTTTGTAATCAGTTTTGTAATTCGGCCACATTTTAGCTTCAGACAACAAATGTTTCTCTTCGATTACCCCTTTTAGATATTCGTTCAGCACGATCTGATCATCGGCTTCAAACATCTCCATGGCAAGTGCTATGGATTTATCTTTTTCAAACAGACTTTTTAAGATTTGTAATTCAAGCCAATGCGAAATGGGATCGTTGTGTTGCTCACCAAAAAATACAACATCAGCCTTTTCAGCAGCGCTGATCATCTTCTCGTACTTAATTTCTTTGCCTTCGGAATCAAAAATTCTATAAGCAGGCTTATCCTGAGCGGATGTTACGCTAAAGTAAAAAACAAACAGAATTAAGAACAGGAATTGTTTCATATCAGGCGAATTGATACAGTAAGGTAACGTCTCAATCCGGAATAATAAATTATTCCTGGCCTTTTGCCTTCATTTTACTGAATTCCCGGAACCTGCGGGTGAGCGCAATGCCAAAGCCAGCCATCAACACAAGTGTTCCGATCCACAACACGTTCACAAAAGGTTTTTCCATTGCTTTGATAACGACCCAGTTTTTCTGGCGTGACTGAACACCAAGCGTAAGCTCATCTGTCTCCGGGTGTACATTCAACAACGAAATCTTTAAGCCCAGATCACCGATCTCATCGGCAATAATCCCGCCTCGTGAATCTGTACCCAAAACCAGGATTGGTTCAAAAATATAATCCTGGCGTTCGCCCTGAACCTTAATCGTTGCCTGGATGGCTACGAACGTACTGTCAATCTTTTCTCCTCCCAATTCTGTTAACCGGGTGAGCCTTTCAACCACGGCTACATAATCGTTTACAAAGAAATCAGCTTTGCGTTTTACTTTAACTTCTTCGCGCTTGCTCCAGTCCTGTTTGCCTTCTTCCGTCATGGGAGCCGAAACGTGTGTATATAAATCCAATGTTGCTGCATGGCTGATATCGGGTGACGCAACCGTGCCCATTTGTTCGTTGATTTGCAACCGTGGCATCAGGGTAAATCTGTGTTTACCTTCTTTGCTGAAAGCAATTTCATAATATGTGTTCTCTCCAAAAATCTCAAACTTTTCACCTCTGCTGAATAATTTTTTGGCTTTATAATAAATGTCGCGCTTCGCAATTACTTTATGTTTATCCGGAGTTTGCTCGACATCATTTCTGTCCACATAACCCGACTTGGTACGTGGCTCAACGCGTTCACCAAGATATTCAATATCATATCCGGCCATGCTGCGCGGCTCATGTACAAATAACAAAAGATTCTCACGGTTAAACTCTTCGGTAAGCTGCTTGGAGATCAGCATTCCCGTGTTGTTCAGCGATACAACACTGGAGTAACCGGATGAAAACATTATTCCGATCAGCATTAATCCAATACCAATGTGGGCAACAGCTCCGCCTGAAAGTCCCGGGCTGGTACGCAGCAATGAGTACAACACTTTAATATTGGAGAAAAACGTAAACAATCCGGCAAATAACAATAACGCATAGCGAATGTTATAGGCTTTCGCTACGTTTACCAGTATAACAGTTACCAGCAAAGATGCAATCAGCGGAATAAACAACTCGTTGAACAAAACTTTGCGATCTATCTTCTTCCACCAGAAAAACTGGCCGATACCGGAAAGCAGGCCTACAGCAAAAGCAAACCACAATTGGAAGTTTGAATAATAGGTTACCTGTTCTGCCGGTGGAGCGAGGTTAGAGCTTCCGCCAAAAGCCTCAACAAGCCTGTTCCAGACCGGGATTGACGTAGGCATTAAAACCTGGAAACCCATCAGGCACAAAACAGTTGCCCCGATAAAAATCCAGAACTCACGTGACCACGTTGAAACTTCCTTTTCAGTTGTTGGAATATTTTTCCAGCGCATAGCTGTAAAAACAATCGCGATCAGCAGAAAAAAGAACAGGTAGATCAATAGCTGACCAGACAATCCCAGATCCGTAAAGGAGTGCACCGATGCTTCACCCAATACTCCGCTTCGTGTCAGAAATGTTGAATAGAGTATCAGAATAAAAACAGTAATCACCAGGATCATGGAAGCTTTCAAGGCAGTACCGCTGTTGCGATAGGTGATCATCGTATGAATCGAAGCGATCAGGATCAGCCACGGAACATACACCGCGTTCTCTACCGGATCCCAGTTCCAGTACCCGCCAAAGTTCAGAGTCTCATAGGCCCAGTAACCACCCATTAAAATTCCCAGGCCTAAAATGGCGCCTGCTACAAGCGACCAGGGCAAAGCCGGGCGGATCCATTCGCTGTATTTTTTAATCCAGAGTCCGGCAATGCAAAACGAGAATGGAACGAGTGTAAGGGCAAATCCTAAGAATAAAGTTGGCGGGTGAATCACCATCCAGTAATTCTGAAGCAACGGATTTAATCCCGTACCATCCTGTGGAATAAAATCCGGTTGAATCTTGAAGATCGGGTCCGGTAATGCATCGCGCAATAAAATAAACGGTGAACTGCCGATCTTGAACTCAATGCCCGGGATAACTACACCCAGAATCATCGAAGCAAGGAAAGCCTGCACCAAGGCAAACACCGTCATAACAGGTGCTTCCCAGAACTTATTAACAAAGATAAGCACAACACCGATCACAGCATGCCAGAACATCCAAAGTAAAAAGCTTCCCTCCTGCCCGTTCCAGAAGGTTGAGATGAGATAATACGCAGGTAATTTTTTATCGGAGTGCGAATACGCATAGTGATATTCGAAATAGTGATTGGATATGATGATGAACAATGTTACACAGACTCCCAGCACGGCTAATGCATGAACATAAAAACCCGTACGGCCATTGATCAGCCATTGGTTCTTTAAAGTGATGTCCGTTGAGGTCGTTGCTTTGAAATATGAGAAGGCGGTAATGATTGCAGCAACAAACGAAGTGATGACAAAAAAATGTCCGAGGTTACCGATGAAGTAATGAACCATCTACACGTTAGATTTTAGAAGTTAGATTGTAGCTTTATTATATATGATAGTATTTACGACCAATCTAAAATCGTAACGCTAAAATCAAAAATTTATAAACCAGCATTCAGTTTCTGTTCCTGATATTTCGAAGGGCACTTTAATAAAATCTTATCGGCATAAAATGTATCGCCCGTATAACCTCCTATCACCACCACTTTTTCAGAACGGGTAAAGTCTTGTGGCATCGGCTCATTGTAAATAACAGTCTGCTCTCTTTTATTTTCATCGACCATGATAAACGAAAATGATACCCGGTCTGAGCCGGGCATAATTCCTACGACATGACCTTGTGGATCTTTTTTCAGTTCACCCACCACGTGAATACTTTTAGAGTCACCATTGGCTGCCATTTGTTGCGCCTGGTCGAAGGTTACGTAGGTGCTGGCATCGCCTGCCGTGCTCACAATTACCCCGATTGCAGCTGCAATGATTATGATGATAAAAATATGAGACTTTTTCATGTTTCCGTGCCCAAATGCAGGGGCAAAAGTACGGCAGAAACACTGAATTAGCAGGGGTTTAACAGCTTATTAACATGATAAAAATCAGTTATTTTTTACTGTTGAGCTTGTTTTCAAGCCGGGTAACTTTGCGGTCGAGCAGGAACAGATACGCAATCAATCCAATCAATACGATCAGGATAATACCAACGATCACATAGATTTTACCGTTTGAGCGCATCACATCCGCCATCTCGGCATCCTGTGCATTAGCACCCATACTGATCATTAACAATACAAGCAGGCAGAGATACTTTTTCATAATCCGGATTCGAGAATTTTTTCATTTGCTTTTCTGTACCGCACACGCAATGTCACGATCCATACTCCTATTAAAAACCAGGCAATAACGGCCGGGTAAAAGATCATTCGCATTCGGCTGTCAAGATCGTACGCATTAAAGCCCGGGTTGCCACCATTACCCGGGTGCATACTGCTCGACAATCTTGGGATGATAAACAACAAAGGAATCATTGCTGCATAAGCAAAAATATTGTAGACAGAACTTAAGCGGGCACGCTGTTCATGGTTTTCAAATGAGCCGCGCAAAACAAAGTAAGCAAAGTAAACAAGCAACGCGATTGCCGCACCGGTTTGTTTCGGGTCGCCATGCCAGAACGTTCCCCACGCATAGTGCGCCCACAGCATTCCGGTTAACATTCCTAAAATCCCGAAAGCAGTTCCAACATTTGCATATTCAACTGATTTGGTGTCATCCTCTTTTGAAGAAGATCTTAAATGTTTGATTGCATGGTAAACCGAAAGTGTATACATGAACACCATACCAAACCACATCGGCACATGAAAGTACAGTGCGCGAATGGTTTCGTTCAGGATGTTAAGTCGGGGGACTTCCATCAGCATTCCGCCTACGTGCACGTAGAGCAGGAGAACGATTGCCAATATTTTCCACCAAAGTCCTTTCATCTGAAATTATTAACTGCGCCAAATATACGGGAAGAGTATATACCCAAGCGCACCGGCAATACAATTTATTGCGAGTAGATTTATTATTTCATCTATGCTTGCAGCACGGTCGATCCCGTCAACGGCATTTTTTGTTACGCGAATCGTCATTAATAAAATCGAGATCACCACCGGAAAGCTAAGCACCGCCATCAAAACATTGCTATTATTGGCTTTTGAAGCAATCCCTGAAATAAAGCTAAGTGATGCTGAAAATCCTATTGAGCCAAATACCAGTGCAACAAAGAATATCAACTTATCCTGAACGGGATTAAAAATAAATATTGAGAACAACAGATATCCTGCAAGCGAGATGAGCAAGCAAAGCAATGTGTTATAAATGATCTTCGAGACAATAATCTGCTGCGGACTCGCAATTGTGTAATAGTAAATCATCACACCCCTCCGTTCGCCAATAAAGCTTTTCGCCACGCTGTTCACAACTGAAAACAGGATGGTTAACCAAAACAGAGCCGACCAGGTCATTGGGTTGATCGCATTCTCACGAAGGTTAAAAGTCAGATAACAGACAAAGATCAGGCTGAACAAATAGAGCCCCAGCCCGGCTATCACCGATTTGCGTCTCAGCTCGAGCAGAAAATCCTTTTTTAACAGTTCCAGAATGTTTCTCAAAACATGCGTTTTAGCGAATTCGCTTCCAGCGGAAAATCCCCAGATGCGGTGCAAATTTATTAGTTTTGCACTCCTTTTTATCATGTCCAAATGGCTGAAAAGCACTCAATTCTCATCACCGGGGCAGCCGGGTTTATCGGGTTTCACCTTTCCAAAAGGCTTTGCAGCCTCGGCTATGCCGTTACCGGAATCGACAACCTGAATGATTACTATGAAGTAAGCCTGAAGGAGTCGCGTTTAGCAATCCTTGAAAAGATAGCAGGATTTACATTCCATAAAGCTGAGCTCACGGATAAGAAAGAGATTGATACGTTGTTCGAAAAGAACAAATTCAAATATGTTGTAAACCTTGCTGCACAGGCAGGCGTGCGATACTCGTTAACGAATCCATATGC
>CAZHQP010000047.1:0-12582 GCA_964534735.1 uncultured Roseivirgaceae bacterium | reverse complement strand
GGATTGCCAGCCCGGGCGATTGGAAGACTGGGCATTGTTCACCACCATAAGTGCACGCTGAAAATACGGAGTACCACCTAACTCGCTGAAGGAATCGTAATCCATACCCAATACCAGGTAGGCATAAAATGCCAGCATCGAAGTAAGGTTGTTCGTGAATGTATTATCGTTGTAATCAAGCGGCTGCGATTCAATATATTCAAATTCCCAATCGCGATCCGCGAAGTTTAAGAGCAGACTCGTATAGTTTGAATTGAAGATTGGCCTTGCAGATTGAATTTGTACGGAAGCGCTGAACACACCGATTGAAGGCATGTCGTTAATATTGATGAGAATGCTGCAATTAATTTTTTCGTGCTGTTGGAACACATCATTAGTCCATTTACGCGCATTCAAAAATTGCTGAAAAGCGGTTTTCATATCCCGGAAAACGTTCCGGTCCGTGGTTTGAACTTTTGGGCCTACATTTATCGTAACTGTTGCCCGCAGCTCCTGTGCAGATATACTGCCTGCACTGATAAATAGAATAATGATCAGCAGGTTACGCATGAATTTTATCGAGAATGGCAGAAACAATATCACGGGCAACTTCTTTTTTACTTTTCAGCTCAAACGATTTTACGGATTGATTCCGGTCGATCAGCGTAATTTTATTGGTATCGTGTCCAAAGCCTGCCCCCGAATCATTCAATGAATTCAGCACAATCAGATCAAAGTTTTTTGATTCAAGCTTCTTCAAGGCGTTTTCTTTCTCTTGTTCCGTTTCCAAAGCAAAACCAACGATTACCTGTCCCTTTTGTTTTAGCTTACCGAGCGCTGCTGCAATATCTTTTGTTTTCGTAAGCTCAATTATCAGGTTCTCATCTTTCTTTTTAATCTTCTGATCTGCCCTTACCGTTGGCTTATAGTCTGCAACGGCTGCCGCCATAACTGCAATATCCGAAATGGGGAAAAGCGTTATACAAGCCTCATACATTTCTTCTGCTGACATTACCTTTTTAACGATCACATTAGGGTGTGAAGTATGAAGGGCAGTCGGACCGCTGACTAAATTTACGGTTGCACCGAGATTAGCAAGTGATTCAGCAAGGGCAAAGCCCATTTTGCCGCTTGAATGATTGCCGATAAACCGTACGGGATCGATTGCTTCGTGCGTTGGGCCTGCCGTTACAAGAACAGTTTTGCCCTTCAACGCATTGCTATTCTTAAAAAAAATTTTCGAGCCCGGCAACAATTTCTTCCGGCTCCGCCATACGGCCTGTCCCCACCAGTCCACTGGCGAGTTCGCCATAGGTGGGGTCAATGATATGATTACCGAAAGAGATTATCTTCTTAACGTTTTCCTGCGTGCTGTCATGCTGCAGCATGTCGAGGTCCATTGCAGGCGCAAGGAAGACGGGGCACCGCGCGGAGAGATAGACAGCCATCAATAAATTGTCGCATCGGCCGGTTGCCATTTTAGCAATCGTGTTTGCGCTTGCCGGAGCAATGATCATTGCATCAGCCCACAGACCAAGTTCAACGTGATTGTTCCATTGCCCGCTTTCGTCTTTAATAAATTCTGAACGGACCGGATTTTTAGAAAGGGTGGAGAGGGTAAGCGGGGTGATGAACGTCTTTGCAGAATCCGTCATCACCACGTTCACTTCAGCGCCCGCTTTCACTAAAAGCCGCGTAAGAACTGCAGCTTTATAGGCGGCAATACTGCCAGTTATTCCCAGCACTATCTTTTTGCCCTGAAGCATGATGCCTGGTTAAAGCTCCGGAGTGCTCTCGGTTACTTCTCTTTTTCTGAAGTTAAGCTTGCCTTCGAGAAATTCTTCTGTTGCAGTAGAAGTAGATTTCGGCATACGCTCGTAGAATTTAGAGATCTCGATCTGTTCGCGGTTTTCGAAAACTTCTTCGAGGTTATCTACGGTTGTTGCGAATTCTGCAAGCTTGTTGTTAAGCTCTTCTTTAATGTTGGAAGCGATCTGCTTGGCGCGTTTCGAAATCACAACTACTGATTCGTAGATGTTACCGGTTGGTGCTGCCATTTTATCAATATCGCGTGGAATAATAGACGATTGGATAGCCATAGTTTATGAATTAACTTTTAATGTTGATAATCTTGAATTGCTTTCTACGTAGAACCGTTCTGCATCTTTCAGGAACTTGCTTTCCGGATACCGGTCTACGAAATTTTTATAGTTCTGAACTACTTCCAGGTAACGCTCACGCTGTTTGTTGAGAACGCTTTTCTCAGCCAGCTCAAACTGTGATTGGATAACCAGGAAATAAGATTCTTCCAGATATTTTGAGTCCGGGAAGTTGCGCTGGAAATTATCCATGGCAACAATAGCCGCCTTATATTGTCTCATCCGAACATACTGACGGGCATTTTCAAATCCTTTCTTCTCTAACCGCTCCTGTACGGTATAGATTACTTCAACTGCCTGCTCTTTAAACTTACTGGCAGAATACCGGTTAAGAAAATCCTGCATGGAAGTCATCGCCTGAATGCTTTCCGACTGATCCAATGTTGGTCCGGGAGATGATCTGTAAAGCGAATATGCATACATAAACCGGGCTTCCTCTGAAAGTGCTCCGCGGCCATACGTTTCATAAAATGACTTGAATTGCTCTGCTGACAATAGATAAAGTTTCTCGTAGTACTGGCAGTATGCCAGGTAGAACTGGACTTTTTCTCCCTCGGGCAATCCCCGTACAATCGGCAAAATCTGTTCAAAAAGAATAGAGGTGCGGTAGTAGTCTTTCTTGGCGTAGTACACCAGTCCGGCCTCGTATTTAACCCGCCAATCCTGGCTTTTTTCGATTTTCCTGAATTTACTGCACGAAAATCCACCCAAAAGGGCCAAAACCAACACTAAAACAACTGATACCTTACGCATAAGCCCGCAAATATAATATAACCTGGGATAAGTCTGAAACGGAAAAAGTTGCCTGAACCGGCAGAAAAGAGTGGTTATTTTTTCACCATGAGCTTGCGCGTCATAACGCCCTCATTGTTCACGTAAAGGGTATAGAAGTAAATGCCGGTATTAAGGGTTTCGGTTTCGATTTTTACAGAATTTTGACTGGGGAGCAAGTCATAAACAGTTAGCGGACTGCCCAGGATGTTGTGGATAATAATCTTGGCTTTAAATCTCTCGTGATGGATGTCATAATCGATCCGTGCTGTTGTTGACACCGGGTTAGGATAAACATCATGAAGGGTGATGAACTGGGAAGAATAAATGCTGTTCTTTTCCTGCTTGCCTTCCACGCTGAAATTGAGCTCCAGCAGGATAACCTCATTTGGGTTAGATTTGTTTTGGATCGAATACTTCACGGAGCTAAAACCTTCCGTGAGACCAGCCTCTAATCCAATTGAAAAATTAGTAAGTGTTTCGCCCGGCTCAATTTTAACCGTATAAATCTCTGTTCGCTGATCCAGGCAGTTATTGTCGGGGCAAAAAAAGTTCTTTTGAGAGCTTCCGATCTGAGTTTCTACCTTTTTAAGAATAAGAGTGAGTGTTTTTTCGCTCGTGTTTTTGATTGAGAGCGGAGCGCGGATAACTTCACCGATAGAGCCTTTGTAAGAGTCATCCAGGCCGGCTATTTCAAAATTTTGAGCCGACAGTCCCAAACCAACCAAACAAAAACCTGCTGCCAGTAAAAGTCTCCTCATGCGAACCTGGAAGTTTTTACAAAGTTTATTGAATTTCAGTCGTTTTTCATAGTAAAAACTGAAATTAATTAATGGACTTGGCAATAAAATCAGGACTTAGGGCGTTTCTCGGATTTCTTCTTTTTGGCTGGATTTGACTCTTTTTCAGGAGCAACAATTTCCTGGGTTTTAGGAAGCTCTTTAGCTACATCTTTAACCACATCTTTTTTTGTTGGCCGTTGATCAACTAACCATTTGAAACCCATTAGCCGCGTATTTTCTTCCTTTAATTCATGCGGAGGAATGAAGTTACCATCCGGTTGTTTAATGAAGTTGATGTTATTGACCTTGCCGTCTTTGAACCGGATAATAATGTTACTGCAGAGTACATTATTCATTCCTGTAAGAAGTCTGGTTTTTTCATCGATTGCGAAATAGATGCTTTCTCCATTACCATTCACGAACACCTTATTCAGCTTTCCACCCCTGAAGTCGGCAATCATTTTCCGGCCTTTTATCTGGTTGAAATTATCAGAGTTGGAAGCAGTGTCTTTCGAGATAACAAAAGAGTTTACATTCAGAAAAATTTTACTGATGGTGTTTTTTTCAATGAGCATACTGATCGAGTCTGCTGTCATCTGGTTGCCATCTGTCCACAGGATCGGATTTTTATAAAAGTAAAGGGTAGAGTCGGCACTGCGATACTCCAATGAATCAGCCGTTCCCTGCAAGTCACGTTTAAAAATCTTTACGTTATGATATGCGAGCAAACGTTTTTTCTTTGGATCTGCATCGTCAATGGAAACCAATGTGTCGGCCGTCATAAATAACGTGTCACCTTCCTCCGTTACCTTGGCAACATAGGCGCGGTCGTAAACTTTAGCAATGTTTTTAAGCTTATACAGATCAACCTTTTGTCCGTAGATCGTAAGATTCTCTTCTTTAGAAGTCATGCTTACATCTCCGCGTACCTTATAAACTTTCCGAAGATCATCAATGTCGTAGGTGATACCCACGATATCATAATTTAAAGACTGGCCAACACCTTCTCTCAGATCAGACGTTCGGGTGATGGTATTGTACTGTCCGGATTTATAAACGAATGTACTGCTGTCCTTATTGACCACTTTTGTTTCCGTAACGAAGTAAATAACCTTGGTTCGGGAGTTGTACTGAAGGCTGTCGGAATCCATCGTGTAATCAGGATTGGTAACTTTCACATTTCGTTTGAATGATGCCAGGTTGGAGGTTGCATCGTAGTATCCTTTCCGGCTAACAAGTGTATTGATACTATCCACTAGCCTTCCGCCATTGAAATATCGGGCTTCGTTTATCATCCGGTCGTAGTCTAGAAAGTCCGTGTAGAGTTTTGCCCGACCAAGTTTGGTAAACACAACATTGTTCCGAAGCTTTGCTTTTTTGGTATTGCCATCGTATTCAAGGTGGCGGGCGGTAATCGTGATCGAGTCACCCTCAACAATGCGCACCCGGCCGAATGCTTCCACCATGTTCTTACTCCGGTAAAACCAGGCCGAATCACAATAGATGGTGGTGGTGTTTTGCTTGAAAACCACATTATCAATCACACGCTCAATCCGTTCGCCATTTTTGACTCCGCCAATTAGCCTGCCGGCACCTTTTTGAAGCTCTACGGTTTTTTGTGCCCATAAGGGTACCACAAAGAGGGTTAAAAAAACAATCGCGAGACTTAGTATGCGCATAAAGCGTCAAAATTAACCAAAAACTTACTTAGAACTACGAAACTCGATTGGTGCAGTAGTATCTTGGTGCATGCTTGAGCAATTTCTGAACCACATTAAACAACACGCGCTGTGTCAGCCTTCACAAAAAATACTGCTTGCAGTTAGTGGCGGTCTTGACTCGATGGTAATGCTTAACCTGTTTAAACAGGCCGGATACACAACAGTTGTCGCACATTGCAACTTTCAATTGCGGGGCAAGGAAGCAGAGGAAGATGAAAAGTTTGTGGCCAGTGTGTGTGACCAGCTTAACGTTCCTTTTTTCAGCAAACGTTTTGAGACGGAGCGGTATGCTACGGCTAATAAAGTATCAATTCAACTTGCTGCGCGTGAGCTGCGCTACGCATGGTTTCATTCCTTGATGGAGCAGGAGAGATCGGACCTGATCGCCACTGGGCATCACATTAATGATTCGATCGAAACCGTTTTATTAAAATGGATTCATGGCTCTTCGCTGGAGAGCTTTGCGGGCATTCCGGTAAAGAATAGAAAAACAATCCGGCCCATGCTTTTCGCTACGCGCGATCAACTGCTGAACTTTGCTTCCGACAGTAAGCTTGCATGGCGGAACGATTCAAGCAATGAATCGGATGACTACCAACGGAATTTTATCCGGCACCAGGTAATCCCCAGGCTGAAAGAAATCAATCCTTCATTGGAAGCTACCTATCAGCATGGATTGAAGAAGATCCAGGGGGAGCTTGAGTTTCTAAAAAATCAGCTTGATCAATGGAAACAAAAGCACGTTACAGAAAAAGCCGGGCAGGTATTCATTGACAAGCGTGCGCTGATGAGCTCGAGCTTTTCTGAATCGTTGCTTTGGCGGGTAGTTCGCGAGTACGGATTTAATATCGATCAGTGCCACGACATGATGCAGGCATTGCAGGGACAGTCGGGCAAAAAATTCATCGGCACATCACATTTGCTTACGGTAGATCGTGAACATGTTATTATTTCTCCATATGATGATGCTTATGAAGCGGTAACGATTAAGAAAGGTAATTCAGAAGTTGTGCGGGGTGTATGGGAGATAACAATTGAGCAATCTGCCAATAAAGAGATTTCAGCCAGCTCGGTTGTCGCGTCATTGGATGCTGATAAAATCAAGTTTCCGTTAACGTGGCGCTACTGGCAACCGGGTGATAGTTTTTATCCGTTAGGTATGGAGAACCGGAAAAAGCTGAGTGATTTTTTAATTGATCGGAAAATTTCGCTGGCTGATAAGAACGGGATCAGTGTGCTGGAATCAGACGGAGAGATCATTTGGGTTGTGGGCCACCGGATTGACAACCGCTTTAAGATCACCCCGGAAACTAAATCGGTAATAAAGCTTACCGTGCAGCCATATTTTGACTAAATCCTTTTGGTTTGGAGTGAGCCTTTATAACTTCGCGCCCTGAATCGCATTTAACATTAAACATCAATATTTATGAAAATTACCGTAGTTGGAGCGGGTAATGTGGGCGCAACCTGTGCCGATGTGCTCGCGTACCGCGAAGTGGCTAACGAAATTGTGCTGGTCGATATCCGCGAAGGATTTGCTGAAGGCAAAGCGCTTGATATCTGGCAGAAAGCACCGATTGATCTGTACGACTCCCGAACGATCGGCTCGACCAATGATTATGCAAAAACGGCCAACTCCGATGTAGTAGTTATTACTTCCGGACTTCCCCGCAAGCCGGGCATGACCCGCGATGACTTGATCACAACCAACGCGGGCATCGTGAAATCAGTAACTGAAAATATTGTTAAGCATTCGCCAAACGCGATCATCATCGTGGTGTCAAACCCATTGGATGTAATGACGTACCAGGCGCACATTACTTCCAGGTTTCCAAGAACCCGCTTAATGGGTATGGCGGGTATTCTGGATACCGCGCGCTATCGTGCGTTCCTTGCGGAGGCATTGAATGTTTCGCCAAAAGATATTCAGGCTGTATTATTGGGGGGCCATGGTGATACTATGGTGCCGCTTCCGCGATACACAACGGTCGCGGGTATTCCGGTAACTGAGCTTATTGATAAAGATAAATTGAATGCAATTCTGGAGCGAACAAAAGTTGGCGGAGGAGAACTGGTGAAGCTGATGGGCACATCCGCCTGGTATGCACCCGGTTCAGCGGCCGCACAAATGGTTGAAGCTATTGTGAAAGATCAGCGCAGAGTATTCCCGGTTTGTGTTAAGCTGGAAGGTGAGTACGGCATTAAAGACTGTTACCTGGGTGTTCCCGTTGTTCTGGGCAAGAATGGAATTGAGAAAATCATTGAGCTTCAATTGAATTCAGAAGAAAAAGCATTGATGGAAGCAAGCCGTAAAGCGGTACGCGAAGTAATGGACGTGCTGGATAAGCTTGGATAGTTGATGCTGGTTAATAGTTGTTAGTTATTAGTTGATTGAGATTTTCACTAATAACTAACAACCAACAACGACTTACTTGTTTCCTCTATAAATAATCTCATTCCTGACTAAACCAAATTTTTGCACCTGATCGTCCGGCAGAGTGAATGCAAAGTTATCTTCAACTGGAATTAGTCCGCTTTGCGCGATCCGCTTTACGTAATCATGACCATACTTGCGAACGTGATCATCCTGGCCGAAGATTTTTTCACGTTCCCGCTTATCGGTGATTGAATGATCCTCAAATGTCACATCCGGAACCGGATTAAAGAAAGGAATTTGCAAGATCGCAAATCCGCCTCGTTTTAGCACGCGATGAATTTCACGCATTGCTTGTATATCATCCTGAACATGTTCGAGCACATGGTTACAAAGCACGACATCAAATTTGTTTCCTTCAAATGGAATCTGATGGATATCCATCTTCACCTTTGCCAGCGGTGATTCAATATCCGCTGTGACGTAGCCGTCACCATGAATCTTTTCAAAGCGATTGATGAAACATGCTTCGGGTGCAATGTGAAGAACTGTTTTTTTGTTGATAAAGAAATCTGTCTGCTGCTGAAGATACACCCAGATCAACCGATGGCGTTCCAAAGAAAGACAATTGGGACATAATGCATTTTCTCTGGGATTGATCCTCCCGTAAGGCAGAAACTTGCGATAGCCTGAACTACAAACCGGGCACTCAACTGTGTTTCCACTATAGAAAATCCCCAGCACTTTCATGCCCACACTGCTTACCCGCTGTAAGTATTTACGGGGCACATACCGGATCAGAAATGCAATAACTTTTTTCATCAGCTGGCAAAGATAACCGTCAACAGTCGACTGTCGACCGTTGACTTAAATATTTATAAGAGGCCTAAAACTATTTACCTTTATCCCCCATCTATATATCTGAAAGGCAATAATTAGAGACAAAACGGCTAAACCGTGACCGAAACGCTACTGGATATCGCTATGATGCATTCCGACACCCTTATTACCCGGGCCAGGCAAGGGGATAAGAATGCGCAGGGTAAGCTTGTGCAGCTTTGGTATAAGAGGATTTATAACTTCAGCTATAAGTTCTTTTTAGATCATGACCTGGCGATGGAGGCTTCGCAAAAAACGTTCATCTCAATGTGCCGGAACATTGAAGGTTTACAAGACATTGGGCGGTTCAAAAGCTGGATTTACAAGATTGCTGTGAATTACTGTCGCGAGGAGGCCCGGAAGACCAAGAACAGTAAATCAATTTCAATCGATAAGGTTTATAACGTGGAAGCTGAAGAATCACCGCGTTGGGAAAACTCATCGGCAAAAATTGATAATCCTGAAAAACAGTATCAGCAAACAGAGCTATCCGATATTCTGCAGAAGTCGCTGATGGAACTGAGTGCCGAGCAACGCGAGGTCGTGATCATGAAAGAATTTGAGGGACTTAAATTTCGTGAGATTGCTGAAGTGCTGAACATTTCAGAGAATACCGTGAAGTCAAGAATGTATTACGGGCTTGATGGGTTGAAGAAGATTTTAGAGAGAAAGAATATTACCAAGGAAACAATAAGTTATGAGCTATAAACCAGATGAATCAGCCCTGATGGCGTATCTGTACGGTGAGCTGCAAGGTGAAGAAAAGAAGCGTGTTGAAACGTACCTGAGCGAAAATCCAGGTGCGATGAAGGAGCTGCAAGGCATGATGGATGTTCGCAAAATCTTATCCGTAATTGAGGATAAAGAAGTGATTGCGCCACCCGTTGTGATGGAAGACCCCAAGCAGCGTTATTTCTGGAATACTCCTTACTTAAAAACTGTAATTAGCATAGCAGCATCATTGCTGCTATTGCTGGTAGCCGGTAAAATTCTTGATCTGCGAGTTAGTTTTTCTGATAACACTGCAAACATCAGCTTTGGTGAGCCGGTAACTAAATCGATTGACACTGCTCAACCCGGCTTAACCGCACAGCAGGTGCAGGATATGATCAACAATTCGGTACAGAATAATAACCAAGTGGTGCAGGCAAGCTGGACTGAATCACAGAAGAAGATTGATGCCTCGATCCGCAAGAATATGGCCATTAACTCTGAAAAGTTTAATGACCTGGTCAAGCAGGCTTCGAAAGCATCAGAAGGGCAGATCAGCAGCTATGTGGCCAGTCTGAAAAACGAAAATCAACAGATGGTGAAAGACTACTTCAAGCTTACAACCAATGAACAGCAGAAGTATATTGAAAACCTGTTGATCGATTTTGCAAAATACATGAATCAACAGCGAACCAGCGACCTGGAAGCAATCCAGATGCGTATGGTTAATATGGAGCAAAACACCACACTCTTTAAACAGGAAACAGAACAAATCCTGGCGAGCATTATTTCAAATAATAATACGACTGCGCCAGCAAATACAACTAAAAGCTATTAACAGGTAAGAATATGAAACGAGTAGTTAATTTTTTAATCGCAGGGATGATTTTATTGAGCCTGTCTGCTGTTGCCCAATCACCCGCGCAGGTGAATCAAAACGGACAACGGCCAAGACCGGCAGATGACCGCATGAGCCGTGATATTGCAGTTGCGGAAAATGTTCTGGGTACACTGATTAAACAGGAGTTTGAGCAGCGCAATTTCTTCTTCATGGATATAAAGGGAAATTATATCTCCGGCTATGGTGTAACCTTTACTGTACCTACAAGTATGTTAAATGCAAGTGTCTGGAGCGCGGGAGGTAATGAGCTTGTGGTAACGGATGGAAATTTAAGCGGATATACTTATGCCACTGATGCAGCCGCAGTATATGAACGCGATGTTGCTAGAAGAGAAACAGAGGAAGCGAAAAAGGCTATGAGAAACGCTACCAAAGAGGAACAAAAAGCTCAAAAGGAGCGCGATAAGGCGGAGCAGAATCGTCAGGCTGCAAGTGACCGCGATCATGAATTACAGGAGCGTCAGGTTTATGGAATTGGTACAGCAGGAAGTGGGGTTCAGACAATTACTACCCGCGGACGGAGTAAATATTATAATGCGGATAGCGTCAATACAGTCAATAACGCAAAAGTGATTAACGCAGCAAAGAATTTTATCGCAGACTACGGAGACATGCTAAGCCAGCTTACACCGGAGGAACGGGTAGTGGTAACCAATCGGAGCGGTGGCGAACATCAGTTCTGGTATAGTGGTCAGGCAAAACGTTCTTTGTTAAGCGTTGAAGCGACTAAAGGCGATCTGACACAATACAGACAAGGTAAGTTGACCCGTGAGCAATTGATTGCGAAGATCAAGGTGGTAAACAGTGTTTCGTCTAACAAAACTGAGCCCGACATGGAACTTCTGTCAAGCATCTTCAACAGACTGTATCAAAGTGATCTTTCAACCACGTACTATGTGCAAAACAATGTGTACTATGAGCGCTTAACTGACTTCGGGGCTATACTCCACATGCAGGTTGTATCCAGCATAACGAATACAGACATGTATGGCAATTATAAAACAGGAACCGATGTCAGACTAACGATGCCCACACAGCGGCTTAATAATTTAACCCAGGCAGAGCGTGACAAAAAGGTAAAAGAGCTTTACCCGGTGTTCGAAAGTGAACTAAAGGAGAATATTTTGGAGTATGGCAGAACTTTAAGAAGTCTGAACGACAATGAACAACTGATGGTTGACGTTAGTGTAACGAAATGCGAAGGTTGTGGGATTCCGGGAACGCTGGAATTGGTCGTAAAAGCTTCGGTGCTGAAGGACTTTAATGCAGGAAAGCTTGACAAGAGTGCAGCATTGTCGAAAATCGAAGTGAAAAAAGGTGCAGCGCAATAAATAGAGCTGTGACTTTTTAAGATAGACTGAATTACACGGGTGGTTACACCAATATTGTCCATCCGTGTAATTTTGCAATGATTTTTATGGATACCCCCAACTTAACCACAATGAAAAGAAACCTTATTATCGGAGCAGGCGTCCTTGTTGTCTTGCTGATTGCCTACTTTGTAGTAAACGGAAACCGGAGAAATGATGAAGGAGATATCATCACTTCTGTAAAGCAGGGTAAATTTAAAGTTGAGATTGAAACTACAGGCGAACTTGAAGCGAAAAGCTCCGTAAACATCCTGGGTCCAACCGCCCTTCGTGAATTCCGGATCTGGGAAGTGAAAATTCAAAATATCGTTGACGAAGGCGTAGTTGTAAAAAAAGGTGATTGGGTTGCCAACCTTGACCGTACGGATTTCCAAAATAAGCTTGGAGATAAAAATATTGAGCTTGAAAAAGCAAATTCAAAGTATACCCAAACCCAACTGGACACTACGCTCACCATGCGCACTGCGCGGGATGAACTGATTAATTTGAAGTACAGTGTGGATGAAAAGCAGATTGTGCTCGATCAATCGAAGTTTGAGCCGCCTGCTACCATCAAACAAAATGAGATCAACTACGACAAGGCAGTGCGTGCCTACGATCAGGCTCTGGAAAACTACAAGATCAAGAAGAATCAAAACGTAGAAAAAATGCGTGAGGTGGCAGCTGAACTGCGCAAGGTTCGGAATGAAACCGAAAATATGGCCAAGATCGGTGAAGCTTTCACCATTCTTGCTCCGGAGCCCGGTATGGTTATCTACACAAAGGATTGGAATGGTAAGCCAATTAAAGCCGGATCAACCATCCAGATGTGGGATCCAGTAGTAGCGAAGCTTCCTGATCTTTCATTAATGATCTCTAAAACCTACGTGAATGAAGTGGATGTTCGGAAGGTCAAAGTAGGTCAGCAAGTGGATGTTGGTTTGGATGCCTATCCT